>JAOZLK010000020.1:0-3179 GCA_029934875.1 Bacteroidales bacterium
TCCCGAAATCATTATTTTGAATTTTTCATGCACTGGCACCTTCTTGTGGCAATTATATCTCAGCTAATTTTCACGGCACTGGTGGTCTATCTGCTACTTGACCTGGGAAGACAGAAGAAGAAGGAGAAGCGCCTGAAGCTTTCAGAAATCATCCTGAGACAGATTATCGAGCATTACCCGGTGGGTATCATGATTATTGATGAAGACAACATTATCCGGAATATCAATGGCGCTGCTCAAAAGATGCTGTTCCTTGGCAAATCAGACAACCTGGTGGGGAAGGATTTCAATAAGCAGTTCCTGATTTCAAATAAATATCTTCTGAGTGATGGCCCCAGCCCTTTCCTGGATGATTCTCACTATCTCTATTACGAAAAGGACGGGATAGAGACCGTTATTTTCCGTACCGAAAAGCTGACCAATATTGGCGGTGAGGAGTTGAAGCTGATTGCCCTGATTGATGTCTCACCCCTTGAAAAATCCAGGAAAGGTGAAGTTGCAGCGAACAAGGCCAAGTCAGATTTCCTTGCGGCAATGAGTCATGAGATCAGAACCCCGATGAACGGCATTCTGGGTATGGTTAATACGGTCCTGGAGCAAAAGAACTCCAAAGAGTTGCAGGGTAAAATAGGGGTCATCAAAAGTTCCGCTGAGCTATTAATGACCATAATCAATGATATCCTGGACTTTTCAAAGATTGAAGCGGGCCGGATGATGCTTGAAGAAATACCCTTCACCCTTTCGGATGAGCTTGAGCTGGTAGGAGAATTGTTCAGGCCACTGGCAGAGGAGAAGGGACTGGAACTGGAGATAGCGACGAAACCTGATGTTCCCAACAAGCTTATCGGGGATCCCTTCAGGCTTAGACAGGTCATATCAAACCTTGTGAGCAATGCGGTTAAGTTTACTGAGAAGGGAAAGATTGTTATCGGAACTACTTTAACAGAATCCTACAAGACACAGGTGAATCTTCTTTTTACAGTGGAAGATTCCGGGATTGGCATACCCCAGGACAGGGTTAAGGAGATATTCGGGAGTTATACACAGGCCAGGGGTTCAGTTACCCGAAAATTTGGAGGAACCGGTCTGGGAACCGCCATATGTAAGCAGCTTGTTGAGCTTATGCATGGAGAAATTTGGGTCGAGAGTCCTTCAGCCATCTCAAGAGATTCCGATTTTCCTGGTTCAAAGTTCAGCTTTACCATCGATGCATATTCCAACGAAAGGATTCCAAAAAGCTTCAATTTTGAAACGATCTCTCATTTACGCGAGATCAATGTGCTGATCCTGACCAAAGAATCGGACGCCTCCAAGAATACAATGGCAAGAATGCTTGACAGGTTCGGTCTGAATGTGGTCACTAAAATTTACCAGGATAGTACAATGGATAGTGTGATCCACCATATACAAATGAAGGAAGGGGTTTATCAACTGGTGATCCTTGTGGATAAAAATCAGCTGGACGGTTTTGCTGTTGCCCAGGATATGCAAAACAAGGAACTCACCGAAAAGTATCCCATCGTGCTGGTGAGCTCAAATGACAAAACAGGGAACTATAAAACCTGCCGGAAACTTGGGATTGATTACTACCTGATCGAGCCCTTTGAAACCAAAGAGGTTTTTGATGTTTTATCGGAATTATTCCCCGGAATTGTCGACCTGAAAAATTTCGAACCCATGCTGAATGCCCTGCCGGGAGAACTTTCTATTCTGCTTGCTGAGGACAACCTTATAAATCAGAAAGTGGCCCAGTCTATTTTCAAGAATATCGGATACGAAATCGATATTGCTAAAAATGGTAAAGAGGCTGTTGAAATGATGGAAAAGGGAAAATATGATGTGCTATTCATGGATCTTCTAATGCCCGAAATGGACGGCTACCAGTCTACCCGCGAGATTCGGAAATTGGGCCATACACTTCCTATCATCGCCATGTCGGCCGATGAAGACGATGTAACAAGAAAGGCTGCTTTTGAGGCAGGGATGGTTGATTATGTAAGAAAACCTGCCCGGGTCGAGACTATCAAGCAGCTTTTAATCAAATTATTTTCAACCAGCATTTAGAGCTATGCGTTCACACGATTTGGATTACAGGATCATCGGAGATGATATACAGCTTGTTGAGATTGAACTGGATCCCATGGAGACAGTCATTGCCGAAGCAGGATCAATGATGTACATGGATTCAGGCATCGCATTCGAAACAAAAATGGGGGATGGATCTGATCCCAACCAGGGAATGATGAGGAAGCTCCTCTCTGCCGGGACAAGAATACTAACGGGAGAGTCCCTTTTCGTTACCCACTTTACAAACCGCGAAGGAAGAAAACAAAAGGTGGCTTTTGCGGCTCCTTATCCTGGAAAAATAGTTCCCCTGGAACTGGCTCATCTGGGGGGATCCATCATCGTTCAGAAAGATGGATTTCTTTGTGCGGCCAAAGGGACCCGCATCAATATTACCCTGAACAGAAGGATTGGTGCCGGTCTGGTTGGGGGAGAGGGTTTCATTCTTCAAAAGCTTGAAGGAGATGGAAAAGCCTTCATGCATGCCGGAGGCACAGTAATTGAACGCCGCCTTAACAATGAGTCCCTGAAGATCGATACAGGCTGCGTTGTGGGATATACACCCGGGATTGAATTCAATATTGAAGCTTCGGGCAGCCTGCGGTCCATGGTTTTTGGTGGCGAGGGAATATTTCTGGCCACACTCAAAGGCACCGGAACCGTCTGGCTGCAATCCATGCCAATCAGGAAGCTGATCCAGGCTATCTCACCCTACGGAAAGAATGTGCGAAAGGAGAGCCAGTCCATTCTGGGCAATTTTCTTGAACGCTAAGCCGTTGGAAAAAGGGTATGGCTGAAGTAATACAGATAGAGCATTTCCTTACCCTGGCAGAAACACATCCCGTGATTGATGTCCGTGCCCCTTCCGAGTTCAGGCAAGGACATATCCCAGGCGCACATAATATCCCACTTTTTTCCGATGAAGAGCGAAAGGTTGTTGGAACCGCCTATAAGCAGATCAATAAGGAAGCTGCCATGTACAAAGGGCTGGATTTTGCCGGCAAGAAACTTGTGGAACTGGCAAAACTGGGCGAGAAGAAAGCCGGGAAGGGAAAAACCTTGCTGGTCCACTGCTGGAGAGGCGGTATGAGAAGTAAAAGCATGGTATGGCTTTT
>JAOZLK010000020.1:3279-17587 GCA_029934875.1 Bacteroidales bacterium
TTTTATCAAGAGATGAAGGAGAGCAGGATTGTTTTTCTGGATGTTTCCAGGGAATTAAGGGCCGGACACCTTGTTGAGCATTATGCAGGGTATAAGCCGGAAGAGCTGAAAGCTTGCATCTATAAAATATCAAAACGGCTGGGTGGTGACCGGACCCTTGAGGCCCTCGGGTCTGTTGACAGCTCCGACTTCAGGCTAACAGCCATGATCACCCTGCACTATTATGATAAAGCCTATATGTTCTCACTGGAGAAGAACCATAAGGTGTATGAGGTGCTTGAATCGGACCGGATTGATCCGGCCTATAACGCAAAGATTCTTCAAGAATATGTCCATAAAGAAGAGAAGTGATTTTGAACTTCTGGCTCCCGCCGGAAGTTATGAGTCCCTGGAGGCTGCTGCCCAGGGCGGTGCAGATGCCATTTATTTCGGCATCGAGCAGCTGAATATGAGGGCCCGTTCATCGGCCAATTTCACAGGTGATGACCTGTCCCGTATTGTCTCTCTATCCCGCGATCATGGAATGAAGAGTTATTTAACCGTGAATACGGTAATATTTAACCATGAGCTGATCCAGATGCGGAAGATAATAGATCGTGCTGTAGAACAGGATGTTACCGCCATTATTGCGACCGACCAATCGGTCTTACAGTACTGTAATAGCGTAGGAGCCAAGGTTCATCTTTCCACGCAACTGAATATCTCCAATATAGAAACCCTGAAGTTCTATTCGAAATTTGCCGATGTGGCTGTTCTTGCCCGGGAACTTGACATGGACCAGGTAAAGGAAATTTCTGAAGCGATAATTCTTGAGGATGTAAGGGGCCAGTCGGGCGAACCCTTCCGGATTGAAATGTTTGTTCACGGAGCCCTCTGTATGGCCACCTCTGGAAAGTGCTACCTGAGCCTTCATGAGCACAATCATTCGGCAAATCGAGGCGATTGTTTCCAGGTATGCAGGAGGGCTTATAAGGTAACTGACAAGGATAGGGAAGTTGAGCTGGATATTGATAACGAGTACATCATGTCTCCCAAGGACCTGAAAACCATACATTTTCTCAACAAATTGCTCGATGCCGGGGTAAGTATCCTTAAGATCGAGGGCAGGGCCCGGTCGGCCGATTATGTGAAAACGGTGACCACCTGTTATAATGAAGCCATACAGGCCTACCTTGACAGCAGCTTTTCACGTGAGAAGATTGATGACTGGGATGCGCGGCTGGCCTCTGTATTCAACCGGGGATTCTGGGATGGCTATTACCTGGGTCAGCGCCTGGGCGAATGGAGTGAGGTTTATGGATCCAAAGCCACACAAAAAAAGGTATATGTCGGGAAGATAACAAACTATTTTGATCGTATTGGGGTTGCCGAAGTGGCAATGGAGACAGGCACGATCCAGGTGGGAGACGATATTTTAATTATGGGCCCCACCACGGGTGTTATTGAAACCACGGTGAAGGAGCTCAGGGTTGATGAAGTGAATGTAGATCTTGCCCGGAAGGGTGTTCGGGTTTCCCTGCCGGTCGGCGAGGTGGTTCGTCGTTCGGATAAGGTATATAAGCTGGTTTCTACTTCTTGAGCATAATCCGGAGAATGGTACTTTCCCCGGGATTGGAGGAAAGGACAAATATTTTTCCGTTATGGTAGGTCTCGACGATTCTTTTCGACAGGGAGAGTCCAAGTCCCCACCCACGTTTTTTGGTAGTGAATCCGGGCTTAAAGATGGTCTTGAATTTGGATTTGCTAACTCCCTTGCCAGTATCTTCCACATCGATGATCACATGCTTGTCGGTCTCCACTGCATGTAAAATCACCCGCCCCTTGTCTCCAATGGCATCAGTGGCATTCTTACAAAGATTCTCAATAACCCATTCAAAAAGTGTCTCGTTGAAAGATGCGAGCAGTGGTTCTTCGGGAAGATCGAGCTTGTACTCAATATTGGCCGGTCCCCTGGCCTTAATATAATCCAGGCTTCCAGAGAGGATCCTGGAAAGGTTAGATTCCGTGAGGGTTGGTTTAGATCCTATTTTTGAAAAACGGTCGGTAATTTTCTCAAGTCTCAGTGTGTCCTTCTGAAGCTCAGCCACCGTTTCCGGAGCAAGTTCAGAGTCTTTAAGAATCTCCATCCATCCCAGGAGAGAAGAGATGGGAGTTCCCAACTGGTGAGCTGTTTCCTTCGACATCCCTGTCCACACTTCATTCTGCTCGGCTGTGCGGGAAATATTGAATGCAATGTAAGACACAAGGATGAAGAGTATGATAACTCCCAGCTGAACATAGGGAAAGTAGATCAATGTGCGAAGCAAAATGGAGTCCCTGTAGTGAAGATATTGTTTTTCATCTGGCCCCAGGTTGATTACCAGGGACTCATTTTCTTCCATGGCCTGCTCCAGTTGTCGTTGCAAATATACCGAGTCTTCGGACTTAAGGGAATCGAGGTTTTTATGCTGAAGTATATTTCCCGATGAATCGGTGAGAATCACGGGAATGTGCGTGTTGCTTTCGATAACAGAAAAGGGAAATGCCAGATCGGCATCGAAATCAGCCTGATCCATAATCCGGACAGCTTCGGCCCATAAATCCATCTTTTGCCTTTCGGTGGTTTGAATTTGCCTGACCAGGGTATTGGTGTACAATAAAGATCCTAAACCGATGAGCACTGCTGCAAAAAACAGGATTTGCTTCCATCTTTGTCGTTTCCGGTAAATATCCAAATTGGATGAGCTTAAGGGTTATTCATCAATAACGAATTTAGTAGCAGGTTTATTCTCAGTGCTGTCTGTTTTTTGCCTTTTATTGCGCCTTTTGCTTCGCCTGCTTTCTGTTTGCTCTATCTGAACTGAATCCTTTTCATCGGAGAATTCAAAGAGAAAAGACTCTTCCTCGCTGGGTTCTTCTTTGATTTTTTCGTCCGAAGAAAACCATCCGAGCTCCTCATTCAGAATCTTTTTTAGTTCCAGCCTCTCCTTTTTCATATCCTCCCGGACTTTTCCCGCTGCCTTTTCCCGGTCCATTTCCACCTTAGATCCTGAGCCCTCATCGTAGATTTTGAGAAATAGTGTACGGGTATCGCTTTCGTCCTCAGCAATTACAAACTCACTGTTTTTTGATCGTCGCGCCTTCCCATACAGGATATGAGAAAGTTTCAGTTTGAGCCTGTAGTCGTAGTGGTTATTGAATTGGTGTATACCCGATGCTGATAGGTCAAGGGCATTGGATTTTATATCCATTACAGGGATGTTTACCTGGCTCTTAGAGATCAGAATTGTGTTTTCAAGTGTTGAAAAACGGATATTCTGTAGTTCCTCCACTTCGATAAACCTTGACAGGGTCATAATCGGGGCGAAATTATTTAACTCTCCATCCCTGATAACAATGTCGTTTTCACTGATAATTGACTCCGGATAAATTGAGAAGGTGCTGTCGAATCGAGCTGAGAATGCAGATGTTCCCGAGATGCTACCCCTAAGGTGTTCGTGGGTAAGCTGAGACTGGCCAAAATTATTGAAAGCCTCAAATAATTCCTGGATATCCAGACTATATAGCCTGGTATCCACACTGGTGAAAATATTTTTATCAGATTCCTGAACCATGCCAAAGGAGCCATTCAGGCTTCCCTCCATGCTTTGCATGCTCAGGGAATCGATAAAAAGCGAGGGAGAATCATAAACAGCAAGCCCCCTTACATTTTCAGCCAGCCAGAGGTCCTTTTGGAAATCCTTGATTACAAAATCCAGTTTCAGGTCCATATTTTTCGGAAATCTGACTGATCTCTTCTTCCCTGAACGCCTTCCCGGTAGTTGGTCGAGTACCTCCCGGAGATCCAGCCGCCTGGATCTGAATGTGGCTGAGGCCACCAGTTTCTCTTTGCCTTGAAAATATGAAATCAGGTTTAAACCGCTTCCGCTGATGTTGAAATCAGAGGCGCCAAATATGCCGGAAAAGGAGGGTTCCCAGAAGTCCTTGTCAATTATTACAGAGCCGTTTAATTCGGTGAAAGGGATCATTTTTGAGTCGATTCTCAGCATGACATCCTCCAGCGCTATTCCCCCGGAAATATCGAAGACCGGGAATCTTTCTCCCTTTGGCTTTTGGCGGTCATAGGAACCGGATACCTTTACATCGGTAAGAACTGAACCATCTGCCTGGTCCAACGGGATACCCGGATACCAGGCAAGCCATTGCTTTGGGTGCAGGTCTCCCTTGAGATCGAAGGAAAAGTCCGGATCAAGAAAATTATAAACCTGGCCTTTACCGGAAAAGTGATCCCTGCCAATATGTGCACTGATCTTGTCGATACTCAGCCTGGTAGTAAGCGGGTTAAACTCTCCCCCGTTGGAATAGGTGCCTGAAAGGTTAAGCTTTTTAAGCGAGAAGGGCACCCTTTCCCAGAAGAGGTTTGCATTGTTGGTTTGAAAATCTGCTTCGATACTGGGTGCCAGGGTTGAGCTTACCATGCCTGAAATCCTGGTATCAAGCTGAAGAATTCCATTACCCCTGATTTCCTGCAGGGGCTTACTTAATTGCTTGGGCAACAGGTCCAGGACCTCATGTATTTCAAGATTCCTGGCAGTGGCGATAAGGTCAAGTTCGACGCCAGGTTGATGGAGTGAGAGTATTCCATCCACATCGGCCACAACCCGGTCTATCTGAAGCTGGGCAGCATTGATCTTCAGGATGGAGTCCTGCAGGTCCATATTCAACCTGACCTGCACATCACGCTGGGAAGCGTAGAGGATCCCCTTATTGGAGACCTCCGCAAGGTATCCCTTCAGGGAGCCCTTGATCTGGGTGTTATTTTTTGCGAATCGCCCGTTCAGTTCAAGATTGTCCAGCTGTGCCTCTGCATCAATCTGCTTGACAAGGTTCACCATCCGGATATTGAAATCTGAAATTTTGAATTGAGAGAGGTCCACCGCCGCTTTACGCATCTCTTTTTCCTTCTGCTCCTTTCTCAGCCTGTAGTTTACATCCCCCTTGGAATCAGTAAGTAAATTCAGCGATCCATTCCTGATTTCAACCTGTCTGATCTTAAACTTTTTTCGGATCATTGCCGGGAGGTTGAAAGAGAGGCTAAGCGACTCTGCTGAGAGCAGGGTGTCGGCACCGATGTTTTCGAATTCCAGGATATTGCAATTATGACTGGACCACAGGATTACGTTTTTAAGGACAAGCGAGGTATTGGGAAATTTGTGAAAAACCCTGACCGACACCTCTTCTACCTCTACATTGGTATCGAAGCGCTGGTTGACAATTTCCATTACATGATCCTGCAGTTCATCCCCATAAAACTTTACCACCACCACTCCGATGATGGAGAGCAAAAGCAGGATGACCAGTGCGAATGCCAGAAGATACTCGAGGATGATCCGCAACTGCTTTTTCATGTCTATCTCAGGAATGTACTGAAGTCGTGTTTGTTGTCAAGCTCAATCGGGTTTTCCTTGTAGCGGAAGAGGCGGACCGGGTGCTCTCCAATGAGTTTCATCGATGCTCCTTCCACTAGGAACATACAGCCCTCGCGCAAACCCAATACAGTATCGCCCTTATTGGCCACCAGGTACTCCATGATGCGATCCTCACGGGTTTCTCCTGCATGACCCGGAGGATTCTTATCGGTATAATGCGGATTAATCTGGAAGGGGACCAGGTTAAAGGCAGAAAATGAGTCAGGCTCCAGGATGGGCATGTCATTGGTGGTCCGGATGGTGGGACAGCAAACATTGCTCCCGGCACTCCAGCCCACAAATGGTGTTCCGGCAAGAACCCTTTTCCTCACTGCATCGATCAGCCCATTGTCCTGTATCATTTTGATTAGCTGGAAGGTATTTCCCCCTCCCACAACAATCGCTTCAGCTTCTTCAACTGCACTCACCGGGTCCTCGAAATGGTGAATGGATGTAAGCGAGTGACCTACTTCTGCAAAGCGCTCTTTTACCCGGCCTTCGTAATCATCAAAACTGATGGTCACTCCAGCGTATGGAATAAAAATACAATTCAGGGACTGACCACCCAGGAAGTTGCCGATCTGGTGCTTGGGATAGTCCAGATATGCTTCACCGGGCTTGGTGGAATTGCTGATTAGTAGGAGTCTCATGATTAAAGAGAATTGATTTATCAGCAAAGTTAATATTTTCATGAAGCAGTCGATCCATAAAAAAGCCGGTCGTTCGGGACTGAACCCGAAGACGACCGGCCTGACGGTAAAATGGAAAACGCTTTCTACCAGGTGAAGGCGAGGCCTACTGAGAATGGGTACAATTCGGGTCCCATCGTAGGTTTAAACAGGGAGGTCATATAGTAGTTGGCAAAAATGCCTATCCACTTGTATCCAACCCTGGCGGTCACTCCCCAGCGCAATGGAGAAAGGTTGAAATCGCTCTTGTTTTTCTCCTTTGATTTGTCACCTGCCTCGGTATACTTGATTTTTGCGTTCGACCAGAGTTTTAAGCCCCCGATGACTCCGGTGGATATATGGACTTTATCTCTGCCCACAGGAATTTGGAACTCAAGCAAAAGGGGAACAGTCAGGTAGGCTATGTTTATTTTGGACTTTGTAATAAAACCGGCATATAGGGGAATATATTCCACAATTTCTCCGGTAATGGGGTCCTTCATGATGCTGTTCTGACCATTGAAATTGTAGTTGATAAATTCAAATCCCAGTCCGGATACCAATCCCACATATTGTGTGCCCAGGGCCACTCCGTAGTCGATAACGTTTATGTTCCAGTTCCAGGACTTCCCAGTGTTAAGATCCATATAGTACTGATCGGGAGGCAGCACCATGGAATTATCCGGGGTAAGGTAGTTGTTGAGCCCCACTTCAATTCCGGCCCAGTGTGCATTGAATTTTTTCTTGCGATGATTGCTCGAGTGGCTTCTTCTTTCTTCCATATCCAGGATCTTGATCCGGACACCATCGCCATCTTCCACTATGCTGATTCCCTTGTTACCCAGTCCTACGATAAGCGAATCGCCATTCTCCTCAACAATGATCACCTCATTCGAGCCAAGGGTAACCCTTGTCTTATCAGGATCCTCTATAAGCTCTACTTTTCCGATCACATTTGTTGTATCCCCACTCATTTGTTTTGAGGGCTCATCTATGGCCTCCTCAATTGCTTTATCAACGGCCTCTTCATCAGAAAGCTGGTCATTTTCCTGAATATCAGAAGGAGCTTCTGGAGCTTCAGGTGCTTCCGCAGCCGAGGCAGCTTTGGCCGCTTCCTCAGCTTTGTTGTCTTCAGGTGGTACAGGTTCCTGAGAGATAAGTGGCATGACCAGGGCAAGGGCCATGAATAGTATAAATATTCTTTTCATCATAAGATATTTTAGTGAATTTGATGGTAGGACGGCCCGGGGGGAAGGAAAGTTACACCATCCTGGAATTTATCTGAAATAGCAGATGAAAATTAGGCTGCAAGTGTATCTCTACAGTTCAAAAAACTCTTTGAGGCTTCCGAAATAGAAGGTGTTCCAGCCATGCTCCATCTCTTCAAAGACCTCGTCGGGAATATTTGTGTGGAGGAGCTCAATTTTGGTAAAGTGCCTGTCGGACCGCAGGGTAATTGTAACAATCGATTTTGCTTCCTGGTCACCGAAGAACCACTCCTGAACAATTTTGTGATCTTTCTCAAAACTCAGGTTTATCCCCGAGATATCCCCGTCAAATAAGGAGAATTCGCTTCCTTCCTCCTCCTTCATGATCGCCTCGGCACCGGTCCAGAGTGTAATGGAAAAGGGATTGGTCAGGGCAGCATAGACTTCTTCTGCAGCTCCCTTAATGCGGAAATATTTTCGTAGATCTTTCATCAGTTTGGAATCTGATCAAAAATAAGGCTTTTTTTCAGGGAATAGAAGTTCAACGCAACCCTTTGGGCCAAAACCCCATCTTTTTTATGTTAATGTTCATCAATTCAGTATCTTGCTCATATCTTCTGTACCATGAAAAGAATTTTGTTCCATATCTTATCTGCTGCAATCATATTGGCTTCGACAGGTGTTATTCGGGCTCAAAGTAATTTTTCTGGTGAGGCCTACATGCAGTTCCGGGAAGGGCATAAGAATTATAGCGCCACGGAGATAATTGCTGACCACCCACCCAGGACTAGCTATTACGCTGCCAGGCAGTATCCTGCAAATTTGTCGCTTATTCCCTGGTATGACTCCCTGCACCACCATTTTCAGTTCACCGCCTATGAGCAGGAATACCTGAAGAACAATTTTTTCATGGTTTCGGAGCGGCTGGAGTCGATGGACTGGGCCTCGGCTTTTATAGGACTTTACAGCAGTGACCTTCCGCTTTTTTTGAGCACCGACTTCATCCTGTCCACCCTGCACAACTCCTACGATGCCATCCTGCAAACCATCGAATGGCAATTCCTGGAGCCAAACCTTAAGGACCTGCTTCATTCCATGTATGCTGATGTTCAGTCGCTGGCAGCAAAATATAGTAGTGATCCACGCCTGGAGGAGGTTTTGAAAGATATAGATCTCTATGTTTCCATGGCTCTTTCACTGGCAGAGGGTAGTGCATTTCTGCCAAAACTTGATACTCCGGAAAAGTTCCATGCCCTGATGGCAGCTGTGGCAGCTGAAGATATGGTGGATATGACCCTCTTCACCGAAACAAAACTCAGGCATCTTGATTTCAGCCAGTTTACCCCAAGGGGTCATTATAATAAGCCCATCTATTCAGAAGGCAGGGAGATTACCCTTGAAAATTACTTCAGGGCTATGATGTGGCTGGGTCGGATCGATTTCCTGATGACGGCTCCTCCCGGGAATCCCTGGGAGGCTGAGTGGACCGATGATGAGTTAAGAAGAATGCAGCAAGGGGCTTTGCTACTGAATGAGCTTCTGCACGGATCTGACAAATTTGAGAACCTGGCCAGGCATGAAGAGCTTATTTCCTTCATGGTCGGTCCCGATGATAACCTGACCCCACCCGAATTGAAAAGGCTGACCGAAGGAGCACTCACATCCCCCTGCGATTTGTTTGATTCCGTGGTATATGCATCCTTCAGGGAGGAGCTGAATTCATCGGATGATTATGGTCAGAAAATCATGTCAAATTTCTTCTATGTGGATCCCGATGATTCTGACCCAGGAAAACTACCGGTTTCCTTCAAGCTACTTGGGCAGAAATTCCTGGTGGACTCCTACGTTTTCAGTGAGGTGGTCTATGACCGGATCATCTTTGAAGGGAAAAAAATATGGAGGCCCCTTCCCGATCCGCTTGATGCCATGGCCGCCCTGGGTAATGAAGATGCGCTGGCCCTTTTAGAGGATGAAATGGACACATATAAGTATGCTTCAAACATGGCCACCCAAAAATATCTTATTGAATCCTACGATGACGATTTCTGGGAGCAATCTCTCTATAATACCTGGCTGGGGGCCCTACGCACACTTAACCCTCCGGGCACCTCGTGGGGATTACCATATTTCATGCAGACAAGCGCCTGGCATCATGAAAAACTGAACACCCAGCTGACCTCCTGGGCACAATTAAGACATGATAATATTCTCTATGGAAAGCAATCATATACCGGTGGTACCGGCTGCTCCTATCCTTATACTTATGTGGAGCCCTACCCTGAATTGTATGCTCAGCTAGCGCTTTTTGCTGAAAAGGCAGCCGGGTTTTTCGACAGGGTGTTCGCTGATGCCCGGGTGGAGAGCAAGGATCGTATCGTTAACTACTATGAGGCTTATGGAGCGATCATGAGGAGGCTGCAGATTATTGCTCAAAAGGAGCTCGAACGGCAAGTGCTTTCAGAGGATGAGATTATCTTTCTGAAAACCATGATCAATGGGTACATGGCCTCCGGGCCCTCCATTTCGGGTTGGTATACTGATCTTTTCTTTAATCAGGAGAAAGCCCTCTGGATGGATTTTACAGTAGCAGATGTACATACACAGCCCACCGATGCCGGAGGGGCTCCTGTGGGAAATGTGCTGCACGTTGGGAACGGAAAGATCAACATGGGTGTTTTCCTGGCCGAGAATACCTGTAATCCTGGCCAGTATATGGCCTATGCAGGTCCCGTTTCATCCTTTCACAGCGAGGTTCAGCCCAATTTTAAACGGCTGACTGACCAGGAGTGGGAAGCCTACTTTATGGGAGGACAAAATCCCGAACGCCCCGACTGGGTTGCTCCCTACCTGCTGAACAAGGAAGGTAAGCCCTATGCTGCCGGACGTGAGCTGAAAGGATCGCTCTATACCGGGACTGGTATAAGTCCGGATAAGCAGGCCCGGCAGCTGGATTATATGATCCTGTTTCCCAATCCGGCTTCAGATCAAAGTTCTCTTCGCTTTGTATTGAACCAGGGAGGGGATCTCAGGGTGGAAGTATATGATGCTTCGGGCAGGCTGATTTTCCACAGGACTCATTCAGGCTTGTCGCCGGCTGAGCATCAGCTTAGCTTACCTGTGGAGAAATGGCAAAGGGGACTATACCTGGTAAGGGCCCGGATTGGGAACCAGGTTCTGGTAAAAGAACTGGTGCTGAATTAGGCGGCTTAATTGACCGGTTTGTAAACCTCGGAGATTTCAATCTTTACAATGCGATATCCCTTCCAGACTTCTATGGCAGCTAAGATAATGCCCACAAAGACCGCAAACATTCCTGCGTAGAAAAAGGCAACGATCAGCCAATCAAGTGCTGGTGTGTGTTTACTAATGGTAAGTCCAATCAGAACTGAGCTGACAATGAAGAGGGCAACGGCGATGGAGTAGCTGAATACGGCAGTACGAACCAGTGAAATCCTTTCAATCAGGTGACTGATCTGCAATTCAATGTTACTTAAGCGGCTGACCTCAATTTCATCAATCTTTTCCATGTGGAAAATTTTTCTCTTCTCTTCATTAAGCAAGCGGATGCGGTTTACAACCAGGCTGTATTTATTGTTCATTCCAAGTAAGAGCAGTCCGCAGGCTGAGATCATCAGTCCCGGTGCAAGCATTCCCTGAATCAACTGAATAATGGGTACTTCCATCAAAATTTGCTTTATTGATGCAAATGTTAAGAATAATTATTGATTAAGCAAGTTGCTAGCTCTGTGCTGGGACAGGTTTGCCTTATGAGGGATGATTATCGTCCATCCAGGAAGAATTGCTCTTCTTTCAGGGCACTAATCCTGTTCTCTACGATGATCCTGATGGACACTCCCTGGCTGCTTTCCTTCTTTTCAGGGACATGGTCAAGTGCATCAATATAACGTTGATAATCCACAAGGGCTTCCTTGGATTTATGCATGCTGTTATCCAGTATGGAGGCCATGAAATAGAGTGCTATAACGTTTGTGGTGTCGGTTTCATAGGCCTTTTCATATAGCGAATAAGCCTCTTCATATTGCATCTCCAGACGCATGATATTACCCTGTTCGGAATAAATGCGGGCAGTGATCCCCGGGTCGGGCTGCATTAGTTTCAAGGATTTATTCAGAAGACGCATTGCCTCTGTTTTTTCCTTTGTGGTGGCCAGGCTTGCTCCCAGGAAGAAGTATATTTCGGCATCGAGACTGTCCCTTTCTTTTGCGAAGCGAAGAGATTCAATGGCTTTTGAGAAATCCACGCGAAGATAATGTGAGATTCCCTTGAACTTGAATGTAAAGGCAGCGGAATCGCCCAGCTGGTTTGCATACTCGAAGTATTTGACCGCCAAAGGTGGATCTGCCTGCTTGTAATATGCATATCCCAGCAACTTGCTGAACTTGATGTTGGTGGTATCGATACTGAGCATGTGCTCACAGATGGGAATGGTCTTCCAGGCCTCTTTGGCCTTGATATACATATTTCCCAGGGCAAAGGCAGCCTTCTGGTTATCGGGATAGAGCCGGTTTGCTTTCCTGTAATATACAATCGCTCCACTGTTGTTGTGCCTGTTAAGAATATCGCCCATCTTCATCAGCCCGGTCAGGTTAAGAGAGTCTATCCTGAGCACCTGGTTTAATGCATGAATGGTTTGGTCGTTGTGCTGCCGGAAGGAAGCAATTTCTGCAAGTTTCAGCCAGGAAGACACATCAAGACTATCGTAGAGTACCAGTGCTGCATATTCTAGCTGTGCCCTGACAAAATAGCCTGCTTCGAAGAGTTGTCCGGCGAGCATCCTGAGTAGACGCTTATCATCCGGGTGACTCCCGAGGGCCAGTTCGATGGTCTCTATGGCCTTTGTGTTTTGACCCAACTGTGCTTCCGATAGCGCCTGCAGATAAAAAGTGTTAAAGGCAGTATCGCCCGATTCGATCAAAGCATTGGTTTGCTCCAGAACACTGCGGTAGTCGCCGGAATAGTAAAGGTCAAGGGTTTTCTCCTGGCCATGAATGAGGGAACCAGGGAAAGCTAGAAAGGCGAATAAAAGAGGGATGAAAGGGTGCTGTTTCATTTGAAAAAGATAGGGCTGTGTCAAAAGGCCTCCTCTATCAAATTCTAAGGGATACTTAGGAAGTAACCTGGGATCTTTTACGAAGTAAATTACCACGTTACGAATAGGTATCCCTTAGAATTATTAGTTATTGAAGGACAAAGTTGATGGGGAAGGTAAACATGACTTTTACGTTTTTCCCTTTTTGTTTCGCGGGTGTCCAGTCTGGTGATTCGGAAACAAGCCTTATGGCTTCATCCTTTAGCATCTGGATGTACTTTTCATCGGGGTTTTCAGCATCCTTTTCCAGGGTTCTGTACGAGACCACCACCACTTCATCGTTGTGTCTGGCTTGTGCCTTGGCCAGCACTTCTTTTTCCGGTATTACAACCTTACCATCCTGATTAACAATAAAACTGATTATGATCCTTCCGCTAACACCATTTTCAGCAGCCTCTTTAGGATACCTCACATTTTGTGCAATATACTTGCGGAATTCGTCGGCTGCATCTCCACCATTGAAGGTGGCCATCTCTTCCACGACGTAGAAGATTTCAGATTCGGCGGCTTTTTCTTCGGCAGCAGCAAGGGGTTCTTCAGCTTTTAAACCTTCTTTCTCAGTGCATGAAACGAAAAGAAGTGCAAGGGCAGTTATGGGGAGAAGCAAGGCGAGTTTCCACCGGCTTCCCAATTTATAATTCTTGTTTAACATAGTGATTCGTTTTTTAATTTGACTACTGAATTGATTGGAAATAGAAGCGCTTCCCAGGTATTGATTTAAAATTGACAATTGATATTTGTGGGGATCGGTCCCCTTTCGCAGTACGGCCGAGTCTGCGAGGTATTCAAGATTTTGTATCACCGCTCTGCGGAAAAGCCATGCCACCGGATTGAACCAGTTGATCAGGACAAAGAGTTCAGTGAGAATGCGATCAATGGAATGCCACTCTTTTTTATGGATCATTTCGTGTTCCAGGATATGAGAGAATGCCCCATCCTTCCGGGTATCCGGATCTATAAAAATGTAGCCAAAAAAGGAACTGGCATGAAGTTTCCGGTTTGCCAGCAGATTTGTTCCGTTCACCATCAGGCGATGCGAGGAAACTGCGGCCAGGCTAATGCGGGCCATCTGATGGAGCAATTTCAGGATGCCAAGTCCCAGGACCAGGAGGTAGATAATCATGGCTACCCTTCCCACAAGAAAGGAAGAGGCACTTTCAGCTTCTGAATTCTCACCGACGATGGTGACCCCTTTAAGCTGAAGGGAGATTGGCGCTATATTGCCTACCGGTACCTGAACTGCTTCAGGTAGCAGGGGAAGGAGCAGGGGCAGGATTACCACGCCGAGCAGGTAGATCCTCCTGACCAGGAAATTACTATCCCTTTCAAAAAAGAGCTTATAGGCCACAAAGAGGATCATCAACGCAACATTGAGCTCCAGTAAGTATATGAACAGGCTATTCATTTTTGTCAGTTTGCGTTTTTAAGGCCTCTATCATTGAGATAATCTCATCGGCCTCTTTCATATCCATTGAGCCATCTTTGCCGAAGTGGGAGAGGACCTGTTTCATGGAGTTGTTGAAGTAGTTCTTCATCAGGCTCGAGAATCGCTCGTTGCGGTACTGATCCCGACTAACCAGGGGATAATACTGATGGGACTTGCCAAAGCTGCGGTGATCCACAAAACCTTTTTTCTCCAGAATCCTGATAATGGTGGAGACTGTATTGTATGCCGGCCTGGGCTCGGGGAATTTCAGAAGCAGCTCTTTAACAAATCCTTCTTCCTCTTCCCAAAGGATCTGCATAATCTGCTCTTCTGCTTTTGTCAATGTGTTCATCATCTTAATGCTTTCTATCGAATCTTCTTTGCAAACATAAAACTAAATATTTAGTTCACCAACTAAAAGCTTAGTTTATTTTCTTATAATTTTTTTC
>JAOZLK010000310.1 GCA_029934875.1 Bacteroidales bacterium
TGCTGATCGGTACGGTGCATCATTCACGCATTGCGGTATACCGGGCAAACAATTTCAGGGAAATAGATGCAGAGGATTCCCTGGAGGGAATTCGTAAGAATGTGGAAGAAACAGGAGCAAAGGCACTTAAATTCAAGATTGGGGGTCGCATGAGCAAAAATGCTGATTATCCTCCGGGGCGCAGCGAGACCCTGATCCCGATGGTGCGAACGGCATTTGGAGATGAAATGGTGATTTATACCGATTCCAATGGATCCTACGATGCGGCGGAAGCCATTCGTATAGGCCATATCCTGGAGGAACATAAAATTGACTTTTACGAGGAACCGGTGCCCTTCGACTGGTACGAAGAAACCCGGCAGGTAGCCGAGGCCATTTCCATTCCCATTGCCGGGGGAGAGCAAGAGCCAAGCATACGCAACTTCCGCTGGCTCATTGGCAATCATGCCCTGGATATTGTTCAGCCCGATATTTTCTATTTCGGTGGCATGATACGCTCCATGAAGGTGGCAAGGATGGCTCATGGGCTGAGAAAAACCTGCGTACCCCACATTTCCGGATCAGGATTGGGCTACCTCTATATGATGCATTTCGTGTCAGCCCTCCCCAATGCTGGTCCTTACCACGAATTCAAGGGATTCAACAGGGATATCCCACTTAATTGCCCCACTTCTCCCCTGCAAAGCGAAGGAGGCAGTGTGAAAGTCCCAAGCGGTCCGGGCCTGGGTGTGGAGATTGATCCCAACTACATTGAAAAGCACAGGGTGGTGAGCACCTGAGTTTGGGAATGTATATTGTTAACCGGGGTCATAAAGATTTTTGCCGAATCCATTGGGCAAAGAATTTGTCTTGCAAAGCGATGCCCTCAGGGCCTTCCTGAAGGAACTCTTTAGCGATGAGGCTTTTAACTGACTGGGCAACTGTACTTGAAGCTCCCAAATCATGTTTTGCTATGAATTTTCCAGAGGTAGGAGAGCTCACAGTGCCCTCAATGGCAATGGCTCTCAGCGCAAGGTACTGGCTTGTGGTCAGGAGGTTGAGGTAACTGGCATAGATCGCTTCGTTTTCACGCAGGATCATGTGTACAGTTTGATCCACCTCGCGGGCAGTGACCTTTTTGAAAGAACCGAACAGACGGTTACATAGAAACTGAACATAAAAAGTGTGCAGACCGGTATGTGAGGCAATGCATTCCAGGGCATCCTGGCCAATAGATTTTCCATTTTTCGAGAAGTGCGAACGGATGAAGTAGAAGTATTCGTCACGAGGGATTATATCCAGGAACATCATTTCTGTTGAATTGAAAAAAGGACGTGAGGGTTGCGAGAAAATCTCTGTGAGCATGTGCTTTTTGCTGCCCGAGAAAATCACGCTCATATTATTCATCTTTTGCATCCGTGACCTTAGCACCGCTTCCACATTTTTTTCCGGATAGTTTGCGATTTGCTGAAACTCATCAATTGCAATAACGAAGGATCGTTTGTCTTTTGCAATCAGGGAGAATATCAGATCCATTGATAAGCTGGCATCCTCCTCGCTTCGGATATCGAGGGATAACCGGGGTTCACCTGTTAGTGGGTCAAAACTCACTCCGGGACGCAGTGCAGCCAGCTTCTTCATGAAACCTTTAAGAGCATTCTCTGTTTTTGAAAGAGATCGCAGCAGGGCATTACTGAAAACTTCTGCAAATTCCCGCAAACTCATGGTTCCCATGATGTCACAATAGATGGGTATTAGAGTATTATTTGGCAATATGCTGTTAAAAGTATGCATAATTAACCCTGTTTTACCTGTTCTTCTTGTGGATATTAATGTAATATTGCGTTGATTTTCTATGGCGTTTAGTAATCTAGAAGTTTCTAATGATCTGTTGCAGAAGTATTCAGGAGAAATATATCCGGTAAGGGTGAAAGGGTTGCGTTTCATAATATAAGATACATAAAAAGTGTAACGTAATCTATGGAAAATATAATTCTAATCAAAAAGAAATGCAAAGGAGTATTACGCTCCCTTAATCAGGAAGCACTTCATAATATTCGCTGCCTTTTGATCCAACATTGATGTAGCGCCGGCTGATCTGTTTTTTCACAGGGTTCAGCTTGCCTTCAAAAACGCTTACCAGGGTATATCCGCCAGCCTGGGCGGGAAGTTCAAGTAAAACAGGGTAGTGTTTTTCACCAAAGGGTGCGATGCTGACTTCCAGGGTCTGGACCGAGCTGATTTTTCCCTGGTCATCGTAGAGGGTGATGGTGGCCATCCCGGACTCGTCTTCCCCGAAATCGTTGATGGCCTTCAGGGTAAAGAGAAGCTGTGATCCCGGCTCATGTGGCGGAAACTGTTTCATGTAGCGCTCGTCCGGGTGGTTTATGAAGACGGCTGAGGGGGCAAAGGCATGGCGGAACCAGGCAAGTGTGGGTCCGCTTTCAAGGTCCTTAATCTTGTTGATGTACCAATCGCCCGTGTATCCATAATTATTGGTCAGATGGGTAAAGGCCAGGACCCCTGCATGTGCCCGGATGCCACGAAGCCATTCTGTTTCGCACTGCAGCCAGTAGGCCTGGAACCAGCGGTTTTGCTCCGCTGTGCTTCCATCTCCAAGATAGTAATCGTACACCTGGGTGGTGAGTTTGGAAGGCTGTCCATCCCTCCATAGCCAGACCCAGCCATATTCATTGACCAGTTGGGCCGAGCCCGACTCAATACTGGCAATATTTTTATCATTCCGGTAGTCAAGATCACCCAGGGGATAAGACATCACAATCTCTTCCTTTTCAAACTCCAATGGAACCCGTCCCTCGTAGGGGTGAGGTTCGTCCATTTCATCCAGGCCCATTTGCGAGGCAGTCATATACCCGGCATCCCAGGTGCGGCTGGGGTCAAGCTTGCGAAGCTCAGGAATGAGCGTATTACCGATGTAATCGTCCCAGTTCTCATTGATGGCGTCCCAGATGATGATGGAGGGATGATTGCCATCGCTCCATACCCAGTTTGTGTACTCGGTCTTCACCTGTTCATCCCAGCCATGGGTCTGCCAGTAATTCCATTCATTCTGAAACATCATGCCATATTCATCGGCCAGGTCGTACCAGAAATCGGGCACAATACCCACGCAGATTCGCATGGCATTCCAGTTAACAGCTTTGGCATCGTCGATGATCAGCTTTTTGACCCAATCCCGGTCCCAGGCCAGGTTTCCGCAATCGGGATCCTCGAAAAAGCGCTGCAGGGTAATATTGGTTCCGCGAAGCAGGACCTTTTCTCCGTTCAGGTAGAAGTACTTGCCCCGCCTTTCAAAGTCTCTCAGCCCAAATACATCCGTTCTTACGTCAACAGCCTGCCCATCAATCAGGACCGTGCTTTTTGCGGTGTACAGGAAGGGATCATCGGGACTCCAGGTGTGTGGGTCACTAATTTCAAGATCGATTTCAGTTTCGGTGAAATGCTCCCGCCTGGCCTCAAGGGTGATGCTTCCTTCACCGGACTTCCTGCCACTGTTTTTTTCAAAGAGCTCCACTTTTACACGAACCTCATCGGATTTCGGATCACCATACATCAGCTGTTGAGGATAAAAACTCCTCAGCCTGATTTTGGCTTTAACCCTGCCCTGGGCTGCATCCGGAATAAAGAGGGTGTTAGAGGCCCTGACTTTACCGCTGGCAATGAGCTCCACATCATCCCAGATTCCGGGCAGATAATGTTCTTTTTCTTTATCCGTTGATCCGGCAGCCTGGGGCGGTAACCAGAAACGATCGCCCACTTTTATGAGGATTTCATTCTCAGCTCCAAACTTCAGGGCATGGGTAATAGGAAATTCTATGGGGGTGTAGCATTCCATGGATGATCCGATGTCGATGCCATTCACATAGACCTGGGTGACGTACTGACTTTTCTTGATTCGCAGGGTAAACTCCTGGCCTGCCAGCTGCTCATCAATACTGATATTTCTCCTGTACCAATTGTATTTGGGAGTGTAGTCGATGTCATAAACCCCGTGGGAATGCTTGGCTTCCACCTTGTCGGGTTTCTTAAACCAGATTTCATAATCATCAATCCGGGGATCGGCGAGGTGGATGAGACCAGGAACCGGGATGCTGTGCCGGAACTTTATTGGAGGGAAGGCCTTTTCGGTCCGGTCAAACTCCCATGTGCCATTCAGATTTATGGTGCTTCTCTGGGCCTCAGTAAATATGGGACAGAGGAGGAGCAAGGCAAGGAGAAGGAGTGTATTCTTCATTTTTATTTCCATGTGTTGCTTGTCTTTATTGATTTTCCAGGCCGATAAGAGCCCAATCGGGGATAACTCCCAGGTCGATGCCCAGGACACTTTCACCCAGCAGCCAGGTGACCAGGACCACCGCCAGGATGCCGGCCAGGTTCAGGATGAAGCCGGTGCGTACCATGGTGGAAATCTGTATGCGGTTAGTGCCGAATATTATGGCGTTGGGTGGTGTTGCTGTGGGTAACATAAAGGCCAGGGAGGATGCAAGGGTGGCCGGGATCATGATGAGCAGGGGATTGTTTCCGGAGCTCAGTGCCAGGGTGGCAAAAATTGGGAGCAGCATCTGTGTTGAAGCTACATTGGAGGTGAGCTCGGTGAGGAAGGACATGAGGGCGACCACAGCCAGCAGGATAAGGATGGGATGTACGCCTTTGGTCCACATCAACTGCTCCCCGAACCAGATGGCCAGGCCCGATGATTGGAAACCCAGGGCCAGGGCAAAGCCACCCCCGAAAAGCAGTACGATGTTCCATGGTATTTTCCTGGCGGTTTCCCAATCCATAATCCTTTTCCCCTTTTGCGAGGGAGCAGGGAAAATAAAGAGAACGATGGAAATGAATATGGCTACAGTGCCATCGTTGATGAAGGCAGGGCTGTCGAATAAACCGGCCCATCCCGGGAGGCTGAAGTGCTTGAAAGAAATTCCGGTTCGGGTAATCCACAGAAGGGCCATGCTCAGAAAGAGGACGAAGACAATTCGTTCTTCCCTGCTGGGCTTTCCAAGGTCCTTGTATGCCTTTTGAAAATGTGCCCGATCCAGCTGACTCCATTCCTCCCTGGGCCGGAATAGCAGGTAAATGACCAGGAATACAGCTACAAGCATGATTACTGATATGGGCAGGGCAAAGGCCATCCAGCTGGTGAAGGAAATATCCGGGGCAGCCGGGTAGAGCAGGGTAAGAATCTTTGGGCAGACCAGGTTGGTGGGAGAACCCACCAGGGTGGACATGCCGCCAATGGAAGAAGAGTAGGCAATGGCCAGGAAAAGCCCGGTGGCATACCTGGTGATGCTTTTGGAAGAAAGGCTTTCTTCCAGGCTCACCACCACAGACAGTACAATGGGAATCATCATCATGGTGGTGGCCGTATTGGAGATCCACATGGAGAGAAAGGCAGAGGTTGCCATAAAACCAAGCAGAATGCGGCCTGGACTGACACCAATCAGCAGCAGGAGTTTGAGTGCAATCCTTTTGTGCAGATTCCACTTTTCCATGGCAAGGGCCATCATAAAGCCTCCCACATAAACAAAAATTATGTGATTCATATATACTTCAGAAACAGCCTTCCCATCAAGAACTCCCAGGGCGGGAAAGAGTACAATGGGGACCAGGGCCGTAACTGCCAGGGGCACCGTTTCGCTGACCCACCATATGGCCATCAGGGCCGCCACAGCGAGGGTGGCTGTAACCTGCGGTTTTCCCGGCTCCAGATCGGCGAAAAGAAAAATGGACAGGAAGGCAGCGATCCCCAGGAAGAATCCGATGTACTTTCGATGCATGGATACGAAACTACTATTAATTGCAGAATAT
>JAOZLK010000311.1:0-3169 GCA_029934875.1 Bacteroidales bacterium
GCATGCTGGTTCCTGTTGTATTTTTCCTGATTCTGAACAATAATCCGGAAACATCAAGGGCATGGGGTATTCCCATGGCTACCGACATTGCCTTTTCCCTGGCCATACTAAAGCTCCTTGGCAACAAGGTGCCCATTGGGCTTAAAATTTTTCTTATTGCCTTTGCCATTGTGGATGACCTGGGCGCCGTGCTGGTGATTGCTGTTTTCTATAGCGAGGAGATCAGGTGGGCCTTAATTGGTATTGCTATGATCATGCTGGCTCTCCTTTCATATCTCTCCTTAAAAAAGATATATATATGGTCCCTTTCTCTTTTATTTGGCGTAGTGATATGGGTGCTTTTTCTAAAGGCAGGAATCCATCCCACCATCGCAGGTGTACTCCTGGCATTTACCATTCCTATCAGACGAAAAATTGACCTTAACACATACGTGGACGGACTATGTAATGTGGTAGATAATATCAAGAGCTCAAGAGATCCGGGTACGCCCCTGTTATCAAAGAAGCAAATTGAGGAGATTGATAACCTGGAGGATTGGACCGAAAAGGTTCAGTCGCCTCTTCAACACCTTGAGCACAAATTGCACCATTGGGTTGCCTTTCTCATAATGCCGGTTTTTGCCCTCTCAAATTCGGGTGTTCAACTGGGTGGTGGTGGAATGGATCTGCACCTCACTTTAAGCGGAACCATTGCACTTAGCCTGGTTGCCGGGAAGCTGGTGGGTGTATCGCTGTTCTCCTGGCTTGCCTTGAAGCTCAAAGTAGCAGAACTACCAGCCGGAACCAATTTCGGACAGGTCATAGGTGTTGCCTTGTTGGCCGGTGTTGGATTTACCATGTCCATATTTGTGGCAAACCTGGCTTTCCCTGACCAAGCCATGCTGCTTGATTCCTCCAAGGTGGGCATCCTTGCAGGCTCACTTTTTGCAGGCCTGGCAGGGTATATACTCCTGCGTTTTACCAGCAGGAAAGCATCATCATAAGGCTTTAATGTCTAGTCAATATAAAATCCTAACCTGATCTCGATCCTGTTGTAAATGTCAGTGTAAATGTAATCCTGCATGTTCCATTCATATACCTCCGAGCGGGAGGTCTTCTGGTAGCGATACATCAATTCAATATCCCAGGCAAAATGCTCCCGGGTCCTGATTTTAAGTCCAACTCCAGCTGCTGCCAGAGCTCCACCCTGGTAGGAGTACTCCACATCATTCTCGGAATAATCAGAGCTTCCCGGGAGAGAATAGCCTCCCTTGGCGACGAGATAGGGCACCACATCCTTCCCGGTCAGATCGTACCTCAGATCGATAAACATGGGAAAGTAGTTGGTGCTCAGAAATTCGACCCCGAGACCTGCTCCGACGAAAAGTCCGGCCGGACTGCACCAGCCATTTACCGTGACAAGGGAAAAGGGTGCCACCTGGGCATTGTTAGATGAGCCTGCCAGGAATCCAATGGAAGTCATATTTACGAAGCCACTTTTAAATCCATCCCTGCTTTTGGAAAACCCACGATCATCAAAGGGTTCTGATGTAATTTTCGCCACTTCAATCATCTTATAATACCAGATATTCCCACACATATCCTGAACCTTTACATGGTCATCCGGCACCAGTTCAAGAATCTGTCCCCTGGTCATACTCCCTGATTTAAGATAGATGTGATCCATCTCCTGGGCATGTAAGATGGCAGGTGCTGTGCTGAGCAGCAGGATAATGATGCTAAGGGATTTCAAAACGTTTTTCATATTTCAAAGATGAAGCTCCTTAAAAAAAGGTTGCGTCGCATACGCAACCGGGAAGGCCTTCTTTGCATCTTAGCAGCAAACGAATCCTTATACATCCTGCCATGCGAAACTTTCCCCTGCTGTTTATCATGCTTCTTAGCCTTAGTTCATGTACCGATAAACAGCTGCAAAGCTATACAGCTAACGTTCCCATCTATATATCCTATGAGGAGCTACGTTCATCCTTTGAAATTACCGCTGGTAAAGAGTTGAAAAAACCTGGAAAGATCTATTACAAGGAGCCCTTCATGTATATTAACGAATACCAGGAGGGGATCCACGTGGTGGATCTGAGCGATCCCGGCAATCCACAGCTCAGGGCATTTATTTCCATCCCCGGCAACGTGGATATGGCCATACGTAATGAGGTGCTCTACGCGGACAGTTTTATCGACCTGCTCCTTGTGGATATATCAGATCCGCTTCAACCCGAACTCATGCAGCGGATCGAAAAGTTATTTGAGTATGTAATCCCTCCCTACGACTATCAATATCCCCTTGCTGAAATTGACCAGGATAAGGGTGTAATTACAGGATATGATATCCAAAGAATAAGCCAGGAAATCCACCATCACCCTCATCCCTGGCCTGTTTACTGGGAATACAACATGGACTTAAGACTCAGTTCAGCAGCACCAGTAAAGGGTGGAGGAAACAGCTATGGTGTTGGAGGATCTATGGCCAGGTTCCTCACCTACGACAACTATCTTTACACATTGGAAAATTCCTATAAACTGAAGAGTATCGATATCAGTAAAAGTGATGGGATTGAGGTGAAGAACGAACAAGAACTCTGGGGCAATGTGGAAACCCTGTTTATTGCAGATGCCTACATGTACGTTGGAACCTCGGAAGGGATGCATATTCTTAGCCTGGAGGATGCTTCCGCGCCTCTCTTTTTATCCACTTACAGGCATATTACAGCCTGTGACCCTGTGGTTGTTGAAGGCGACTACGCATATGTCACACTGCGCTCGGGCAGCAGATGCGGAGGAACCCAGGACCTGCTTGAGGTAATAGATATAGCCGACAAGTATGAACCTAAGAGAATGGCATCCTATGCTATGACGGAACCATACGGATTGGGTATCGATAATTCAACCCTCTTTATCTGCGAAGGGGTGCAGGGTTTGAAGGTTTACGATGCTAGTAATCCCCATGAGATAAGTTCTAATCTACTGGCAAAATTCACTGATATTCATGCCTATGATGTAATCCCCCTTTCATCCTTTCTGTTTACCATCGGGGAGGATGGCTTCTATATTTACGACTACTCTGACCTGTCGGATATCACACTGCTGGGAAGCCTTCCTGTAGAGGGAGCAGAATATGATTAATCTGAGCTCCTCCCCTTTCAACTCTGCTCGATTTTAGCTATTTTTGCTT
>JAOZLK010000311.1:3179-5804 GCA_029934875.1 Bacteroidales bacterium
AATTATAGCACATGTTTGAAAATTTATCGGATAGACTGGATCATTCCTTCAAATTACTGAAGGGACAGGGTAGAATTACAGAGATTAATGTTGCAGAAACGCTCAAGGAAGTACGACGTGCTTTGCTGGACGCTGACGTTAATTATAAAATCGCCAAGCAATTTACTGAAGAAGTAAAAGCAGAGGCGCTTGGACAAAAGATTCTGACTGCGGTTAAACCCTCGGAAATGATGGTTAAAATCGTACACGAACATCTTACCATGCTTATGGGTGGTGAGAATGAACCCATCAATCTGAAGGGGAATCCAACGGTAATCCTGATTGCAGGTCTGCAGGGCTCGGGTAAAACTACCTTTTCAGGAAAACTTGCTTCACTTCTGAAAAATAAACAGGGGAAGAACCCAATCCTGGTTGCAGGCGACGTATACCGACCCGCTGCAATCGACCAGCTCAAGGTGATCGGGGAACAGGTTAGTGTACCTGTTTACTCCGAGGAAGGGAACATGAATCCTGTTAAGATTGCCAAAGCTGCAGTCAAGGAAGCCAAGATGAAGGGCTTTAACACAGTGATCATTGATACCGCCGGACGACTCGCCATTGATGAGGTGATGATGAAGGAGATTGCTGCAGTCAAAGCAGCGGTTAATCCTCATGAAATACTCTTCGTGGTTGATGCCATGACCGGTCAGGATGCTGTGAATACTGCCAGTGAGTTTAATGACAGGCTCGATTTTGACGGTGTTGTGCTTACCAAGCTTGATGGCGATACCCGTGGTGGTGCTGCACTCTCGATCCGTTCGGTAGTAAACAAGCCTGTAAAATTCGTTGGTACCGGTGAAAAGATGGATGCCCTTGACGCCTTCCATCCCAAACGGATGGCAGATCGTATTCTGGGCATGGGTGATATTGTATCCCTGGTTGAAAAAGCACAGGAACAATTCGACCAGGAGGAAGCCCGGAAACTTCAGAAAAAAATCGCCAAGAACCAGTTTGATTTTACCGACTTCATGTCGCAGATTCAGCAGATCAAAAAAATGGGTAATATCAAGGATCTGGCCGCCATGATTCCGGGAATGGGAAAGGCGATGAAGAATATGGAAATGGATGATGATGCATTTAAGGGGATAGAAGCGATCATCAATTCCATGACCCCTGTTGAGCGTGCCACCCCTACTCTTATGAACGGGAGCAGGCGAAAAAGGATCGCCGATGGAAGCGGCACATCAGTTGCTGAAGTTAACAGGCTCCTGAAACAATTTGACGAGACCCGGAAAATGATGAAAATGATGACCTCTTCCAAAGGTAAAAGAATGCAAATGCCCAAGATGCGCTAGTGCATCAGCTTTAAAAAAATTATACGATGCAGATCATTGATGGAAAGGCTACTGCTGTAGAGATCAAAGCCGAAATAAAAAGTGAAGTTGATGCTATTATCGCCGGTGGCGAGCGTGCACCCCACCTGGCAGCCATCCTGGTGGGGCATGATGGCGGAAGTGAAACCTATGTGGCTTACAAGATTAAAGATTGTGAAGAGGTGGGTTTTCGTTCGACCCTGGTTCGTTTTGAGGAGGATGTTGATGAACAAATCCTGATCGATAAGATACTTGAGTTAAACAATGATGAGCTTTTAGATGGCTTTATCGTGCAGTTGCCTCTTCCGGAACATATTAATGAACAGAAGATAATTGAGGCAATCGATCCTAAGAAGGATGTGGATGGATTTCACCCGGTAAATGTGGGTAGAACTGTGATAGGACTCCCTTCCTTTGTGTCTGCAACACCGGCAGGAATCATAGAACTCCTGAAACGGTATGGGATCGAGACCTCGGGAAAAAATTGTGTAGTGCTTGGCAGAAGCAACATTGTTGGGCGCCCCATGAGTATACTGATGTCGCAGAAATCGATGAATGCCACTGTCACTGTGGCCCACAGCCGCACAAAAGACCTTGAAAAGCTATGCGCCTCGGCCGATATCCTGATTGCTGCATTGGGGGTTCCTGGTTTTATCAAGGGAAATATGGTAAAGGAGGGGGCAGTTGTTATTGACGTGGGTACAACCCGGGTTCCAAGCACAGAAACTAAATCCGGATTTCGATTGAAAGGCGATGTGGTCTACGACGAGCTTGCTCCACTGTGTTCCTACATTACACCAGTTCCGGGGGGAGTAGGTCCCATGACAAGAGTGTCCCTCTTAAGTAATACACTTCTCGCAGCAAAGGGAAATATATACAACTAAGTTCCGTTTTCTCTACCATGAGGCGACTGTTTCCATTTTTACTGGCCCTTTGGGTAAGCTGCCAAATATCGGCTCAGGAAACTGCAGATTCCGGATCAGAGGCCCTTTTGCCTGATACAAGCCTAAGGAGCCCCTCATTTAACCCAGGCTCTGCCCGAGACTATCTTGACCAGGCTCTTTCAAACAGTGAACTATGGAGGCCCGACTCGGATAGCCTTAGCAAGGCCCTTCAAAGGCTGGTAGATCATAGCAGTGCACCCTATGATTCAGTGATGAATTTTCTCCAGGCAAGAGATTTCAGCAGCATTCTTGTCCATAAAGGCGAACCTGAAATCGTTGAAAGTATTGATGTCAAATGGATTAATGACTCCATCTTTGTGCTTGACCCC
>JAOZLK010000312.1 GCA_029934875.1 Bacteroidales bacterium
AAATCATTACACTCACGAAAAAATTGAGGGTCATGTAGATGGAGTTCACAAAAGCTTTTTTATCGGTGTTAAGCTCCTGAACAGTAGCCAGCATAACTGAGGTGGGAGCAAAGAGGAAAAAACCCAGAGGCAGCAATACAGGGAAAATCCAAAAGCCCTCCAGTTTTAGAAAAAGGAGGGTGAGCAGCGGGGTAACCACACCTACAATAAGCAGGGTCCTGGTTCTGCCCAGCTTGTCGCTGAGGGTTCCGGCAAAAAGGGCTCCTGCAGCTCCTGCCAGTTGAATCACGGTTAGCGCCAGATCGGCATATTGGAGTGTATGACCCTGTGAGGTAAGGAAGGTGGGAAGGTAAAAGGTCAGTGAGGCCTTCATGCCGGCCTGGAAAAAGGTGAAGCCACCTGTTAGCAGGAAGGCAGCAGAAAAGCGGAGAAATATTTTCCAGTAACTGCCCTCCTGGTGTTTCCTGGACGAGGTGGTGGGCCTGAGCTTTGCTTTCCTGAAATTCAGGTAGAGCAGGAACGATGCGATGAATCCCAGGGGCATCATTCTCCAGGTTCCTTCCAGCCCCCAGAGGCTGATCACCCCGAGAATGATCAGCGGACCGGCTGTCCGTGCCAGTTCGCCTCCCACCATGTAATAACTCATCCCTTTTCCCGGTCGGGAGCCTGAAAGGGTTCTTACAATTACCGGGGTGGGGATGTGCCAGAGGGTGGAGCTGATTCCGGAGAAAAAGAGGAGTACCGCCAGGAAGATATATCCCGGGGCAATACCAATCAGGCTCATGAACAATGCTGTAAGGGCTGGTGAGACAACCACCATATACCGCATCACCGGTCGTTCGGCAATGATGCCGATGAAGGGATTAAAGAGGGAGGGAATTCGCTGGATTACGGCCAGCAGACCTGTCATTCCGTAAGAAATCCCAAGTTTGTCTATAATCAGGGGCAGGGCGGGGGCAAGAAAGGCTGTATAGCAGTCATGCACAAAGTGTGCAGCGGAAATGCTTAATACCTTTCCCTTTTGAAAGCCATCCTCCTGTGCGCGCATTACTAAGAAACCAGTTTTATTATGAGAGAGGTCAGTTTGGGAGCTGCCTCGTTTGCAGCTTTGATTACATCCTGGTGTGTTAGCTTCTGAATCTTTCCCGGCACGCCCAGATCGGTGATTACTGATACTGCAAAAATTCTGATGCCCATCTGATGGGCGACAATGGCTTCAGGAACTGTAGACATACCCACGGCATCACCACCGATGATCCTGAAGTATTCGTACTCCTTGGGAGTCTCAAGGGTGGGGCCGGTGACACCCACATAACATCCCTCCTGGATGGGGATTCCCAATGCTGAGGCATTGCTTTTAAACTTTTCAATCATTTCAGGACTGTAGGTCTGACTCATGTCGGGGAAACGAGCTCCAAAGACAGGTTCGTGCTTGCCTATCAGGGGATTGGGCATTGTATTAATATGATCGTTGATCACCATAATATCCCCAATCTCAAACTCGGGGTTCATCCCTCCGGCTGCATTGGACACGATAAGGGATTTTATACCGAGGAATTTCATGACACGGATTGGGAAGGTAACTTCCTGCATGGTGTAACCCTCGTAGAAGTGGAAACGCCCCGCCATCACAAGTACCCTTGTTCCTCCCAGGAGGCCCGAGATCAACTGTCCCGCATGCCCTTCAACGGTAGAAACCGGAAAGTGGGGGATGCTTTCATATTCCACTATGATCTGATCGTTAAGGTGTTCAACGATATTTCCCAGGCCCGAGCCCAGGATGATCGCCGTTTCTGGTGTATCCTTAATCTTTTTCCGTATGTAGGACGCTGCTTCGTTTATTGCTGTTAACATAGTTATAGATTTGCTTGTCAAAGTTTTCTTTATCGCCATTTAAGAATTCCACCCGGATGGGAACCGAATACATAAATTCTTTCACGTTTTCAGGAAAATCCAGTTCATGCAATTTCACCGCATCTTTTTCGGTAGTCAGGATCAGCACCTCGGGATGAGAGTTCGCCAGGTCAAGAGTTGCTTTCATGATCGTTTCAATATCTTTCAGGCTGTAGTGATGATGATCAGGAAATTTTAATTCCCGAACATGCTTACTGATAGATTCAGCATAGGTCCTGAGTCCGGCCGGGTTGGCAATTCCGGAAATCATGAGAATCCCCGAATCATCTGCTCTAAACCTATCAGCGTTTTTGGGGGCCTTTATTTTATCAGGAAACACGGGATTTAACTCCCCATAGCTCATGGTGGTGAAAAATAGATGTTGGCCAATTTGAAGGTCAAGACTGTTCACATATTCCCGCATTTCAATGGGTTTGAAATTTGCCGGAGTCTTGGTCACCAGGATGATATTTGCACGGTTCCGGTTCGCGGCTGGTTCCCTTAGCATCCCTGAGGGAAGCAGGCGGTCTTTTAGAATAGGGCGCCCATAATCGATTAAAAGTATGGAGTAGCCCGGCTTCAGTGAGCGGTGTTGAAAAGCATCGTCCAATAAAACCGCCTCCACCCGGGGAGCCAGTTTCATCAATTCCGTAATCCCGTGTACCCTTTCCCTGTCGACGGCCACGAGGATATCTGGAAACTTTAGTTTCATTTGCAAAGGTTCGTCTCCAACTTCAGCAACCTTCGATTGGGCTGTGGCAATTCGGAAATCGCGGGTTGATCTGCGATATCCACGACTGAGAGTCGCCACCCGGAACTCTTTTTTAAGCAGTTCTGCCAGGTATTCGGTGTGAGGAGTCTTACCTGTTCCTCCAACTGTGATGTTGCCCACGGATATGACCGGCATATTAAATCCCGTAGATTTTAACAGGCCATTATCATAGAGTGAATTCCTGATCCATACGACCAGGCCGTATATCCATGAGAAGGGGGCCAGGATCAGTTTCCACTGAAACCTAGGTGAATTGTCCATCCTTAATTTACTTCAAACTCGAAAGGCATGATCATTTGGATGCCATGCATATTCTTGATTTCCTGAATCTTCTTGTAATGAATATACTGGTCGCCCAGTTCATTTCTGAGGATTCTTTCGGCTCTTACAGCGGCTCCACCGGTGAGCTGCTTCATAATGGCTGTCATCGGATCGTCAAGCTTGGGAAGCGACTGAACCCGGTAGTTCTCCAATCCGGCCATTTCCGCTGCCACCTCAATGGATTTTTCAAGTCCACCGAACATATCGATCAGGCCAAGCTCCAGGGCATTGGCTCCTGCCCAAACACGACCTCCACCGATGGCATCAATCTCTTCATAGGATTTACTGCGACCCTCAGCTACGACATTGACAAAGGTATTGTAGGTGTCGTCAACCATCCTTTGAATATAAGCCCTTTCGGCCGGATCAAGCGGATTTTTGATGGACATAACATCGGAGTGTTTGTTGGTTTTGACCACATCGGTACTGATTCCAATTTTGTCATTTAATAATACCTCTATGTTTGGGAAAAGCCCGAAGACACCAATGGAGCCTGTGATTGTGTTTGGACTGGCCAGAATGGTATCGGCAGGAGCAGCGATGTAGTATCCGCCTGAGGCAGCCACATCTCCCATGGAAGCAACGACCGGTTTGACCTCTGCGGCAAGTTTTACTTCCTGGTGGATCACATCCGATGCAAGGGCGCTGCCTCCACCCGAGTTTATTCTGAATACAATGGCCTTGACCGATTCATCACGCCTGGCTTTTCTGATGGCCCGGGCGATTCTTGCAGAACCAATGCTTCCTTCGCCGGCTTCACCATCCACGACACTTCCCATTGCATAAATTACAGCAACCTTATCCCTGCTGTACTCTTTTTTCTCTTTGGTCTGAACGTCTTTGTATTTTTTCAGGCTAATGGCTTCCAGGTCCTCCTTTTCTTCAACACCCATCTTCTTTTTTATCAGGCTTAGCATCTCATCGTAGTAGATCAGGCCATCGATAAGGCCGGTCTCTTTCAACTTCTTATTATCAATTGCTGCCAATTCATCCACAAAAGTATGGAGCTTCTCCACGGGAATATTCCGGGATTCAGAGACATCTGACATATATTTGTCCCAGATGGCACCCATATAACTTTCAATTTGCTCCCGGTTCTCATCACTCAGGTCCTGCCTGAGGAAGGGCTCAACTGCACCTTTGTAGGATCCATGCCTGATTACCTGCATTTCAACCCCTATCTTTTCCAGAGCCTTTTTATAAAACATGATTTCAGCGCTCATACCCAGGAATAGGAAGCCTCCCTCCGGTGTCATGAATATACTGTCGGCTACAGATGCCAGGTAGTAGCTCTTCTGGGTATATGCATCGGCATAAGCATAGATGAACTTACCACTCTTCTTAAAATCGAGAAGGGCATCTCTAACTTCGGAAAGGGTTGCCATTCTTGCGGAGACTCCCCTTAGATTCAACAGGATTCCTTTGATATTTTCATCTTTTTCAGCTTTGTCCAGGTCTTTCAGGATCTGGTCCAGCCCCATTGGGTTATCCCCATAGGGACTCCCCGACATCAATTTTGTAAATGGATTATCATCTGCCCGGTCGGATATGGGGGCACTGAATTTGGCAAGCAGGAGGGAGTTCTCCTTCACATCGGGTGCTTCTTTTGAAGTTGATGCAGCAATGATCCCCACAAAAACGAGTATCATGATGATGCTGATCAACAGAACCCCTACAATGGTGGCGAGCAGACTGCTCAGGAAATTTTTCATATGTCTTTTTTTTTGGAGATGCAATTTACTAAAAATGTGATGGATAATAAATATCTTGGCTTGAAGATTATATGGAGAAATCTCGGGTAAATACTGAAAAGCTTGCTTGCTTCTCACTTGGGAGTAACCTTGGCGATAGGTTCGCATTCATTCAGAAGGCTGGACTGCTGTTGGAGGAAAGGGCGGGAAGAAGAGCCCATATGTCCGGAATGTATGAATCTCCCTCCTGGGGTTATGAAAGTAACTTAGCCTATATCAACTCTTGCCTGGCAATTTATTCTGAGAAGGAGCCACTGGAATTGATGGAGATAGCACTTGAGATCGAAGAGCAGATGGGCAGACACCGTGATGGGAATGGCTACAGTGACCGGGTAATCGATATTGATTTACTTTTAGTGGAAGACCTCGTAGTGGATCACCCCCGGCTTATTCTTCCACATCCCCGTATGAGTGAGCGCAGGTTTGTTTTGCTGCCCCTGGCAGAGATTTTACCGGAAATGCGACATCCTGTTTCCGGACTGACCATCTCCAGGCTATTGGAAGAGTGTTCTGATAAGTCAGCTATTAAGCCTGTCTGAACAATACGCCATCCCAGAAGATATAGAAAATGGTGTATATAACTGACCAGATAATATTCGAGGCTATAAGAGATCCAAATTTGAAGCGGCTCTTCTGATAGTACCTTACCATCAGGAATGTTCCAAGCGGAATGGATAAAAGCAGGGGTGTGATCAGGGCAATTCCAGCCAGTCCATAGCGTTGTTTAATCCTGACAATCCTGCGGTTTCTATTCGTGAAGATCTTTTTTTTGCTTTCTCCTGTCACAGTCAGCTTTATCTTTCCCCCGAATTTCTTCTGCCACCACACAATCAATTTATCCGACAAAAAGCCAAAAAAGTAGATTCCAATAAGACCTCCAATGTTGGTCCAGAGAACGGTTTCAGCAAAACTGAATTTAAATTGAAATACGGCCAGGGGAAAGGTCATGGCAAATTTGACCGAGCTCGAGAGTATAGTAAGAATTATCTGAATCATAGGTTTAAATAATCAATCCTTCATCCGCAAAACTAAAATAGGACTTATTAGCTATGAT
>JAOZLK010000313.1 GCA_029934875.1 Bacteroidales bacterium
ATTATCCAATTTTATAAAGTCGGACATGACGAGATCCGGAAAGTCGATCCAAATCACATGATACTGGGCACCTATCCGAAACAATTTACTTTCGATCTGGCTATCTGGAAAAAAATTACTCCCTACATTGACATTCTCGCCCCACAGGGCATAAGCAATGTTAATCCGATAAATGAAATCGTGGAAGCAACAGGATTGCCTGCATTTTTCAGCGATCAGGAATACGGGAACGTTTTTCCTCTCTCACTCCAGGGAACGAAGGTCGGGGGTGTGCCCGATTATATCGACCGCCGTGTGTACTACGACCTGATTTTCAGACGTATCATGTCTGATCCGGATATCGTAGGAGCATCGCTCTGCGCCTGCCTCTTCGATAATTCTCACTGGGTTCAGGCCTACGACAGAGGACAGCCAGGATTTTATACAATAGACGGTGAACCGCGCCTGGACCTGTGTGAAACAATCAGCGAGGTAAATGCCTTGCTGCCGGAGCTGGTACTTAATCCAAAGAGAGAAGCCGAAATAAAGCAAATGCACGCCGAGCTCCTGGAACTAAGAGCAGCCTATAACCTTGTAATGCAGAAAAGAAGGGAGTTCCTGCCCAGCAATCCTCCCTACATTAAACCGGCCATCCAACCTGATAAATAGCAGTTATGAATAACAAAATCGACAGAAGGCGTTTTATCGGAACATCAATGATCCTTGGGGCTGGGAGCATGGTCCTGCCCAATGCATGTAGCGCAGGTGCAAGCAATAAGGATGAAGGCTACTATACTGTGGCTCAGAAAAACGGTCGCTGGTGGCTTGTTGATCCTGCAGGAAATCACACCTTCAGCATTGGACTCAACCACATTGATCCAGCAGCGATACGCTACCTTGCCAGCAATGGCATCTGGGAAGAAAAGTACGACAACAGCATGGAAAAATGGCTTCCAAAAGTGAAAGAGGATCTGAGAGACTGGGGCTTCAATTGCCTTGGCTGGGAACAGGAGGTGGTGATTATTACACCTGAAATGCACCGTCACTCCAGGAGCTTTACTTTTGAAGAATACCAGTGGCTCGATATGCCCTACTTCCACTTACTCCCTGTAATCGAATCACATCAGTGGGAATGGGAAACGAAATTACCTGATGTAACAGGGAAAGCATTTGAAGAATGGTGTGACTATATTGCCCGTGATAAATGTGCACGATTAAAAGATGATCCCAAGCTGATCGGCTATTTCTTCACCGATTGTCCGGCCTGGATCCATAGCAATAAGAATAACGATTGGAAAGCACCTATGCTCGATCCTGAGCTGGAGAAGACAGAGAGCGGAAGAAAGGAAATATTCAGGGTGGCATCTATCTATTATAAAACCATTGTGGATGCCATAAAACGCTACGATCCAAACCACCTGATCTGCGGTGACAGGTATGAGGCGAATGCACCGATAAGCAAAGAAGTCCTCCGGGCCGCCATGCCTTATGTAGATATCTTTAGCTTCCAGTGCTTTGGCAGCGTGGAGAATATTGCAAAGAAAATGGCCTACTGGGGCAACTACCTAAAAAAACCTGTCTTACTGGCAGACAGCATGATAAGCGCTGTCGAAAACCATGGCTGGCCACCGAAGCAGGATCTTCTGCAAGATGATATTCAATACGGAGAAGTAATGAAAGAGCTAAGGAAAATTCCCGAATGCATGGGATTTCACCTTTGCGGAGCTTATATAAAGAATAATGCCAGGCGCTATGGACTGCTTGATATCCATGAGAACCTGGAAGAAACCACGGAAGGCATTAAAAAAGTAAATATAGAACAGAGCGAATGGGTTAGGGTCAGTGGGCAGTGAGCACTACTCACGTAAACCGAAAAGATCCGTAATAAAATTAGGAGAAAATGAAGTATATATTAAAAACCCTGGTACTACAATTTATTTGTTTATTGATCTTTCAGGCAGGTGTATCCGGCCAGGAAGAACAATACAATAACAATGGCTTTTTCACCCTGGAACAGCTTGATGGCCATTGGTGGTTTATTGATCCCGATGGAAAGGCTTTCTTCTCCATTGGAATCAATCATATTGACCCTGCTAGTCTGCGATATCCTGAGAATATTCATATCTGGGAAGAGAAATACCATGGCAGTACCACAGAGTGGCTGGAGAAATCCGTAAAACACAACCTGGAAGCATGGGGTTTTAACACCATGGGTTGGGAACAGGAAGTAACAGTAAAACAGTGGCAACATTCCAGACCTTTTACCAATGATGAATTGAAAGTGCTGGATATGCCTTATTGCAGGATGCTGCCATTTACAGAGTCTCATCAATGGGAAAAACATACGATAAAGTATGATTTTTTCAGTGATGAATGGATTGAATGGTGCGATTATGTAGCACGTTCCTATTGTGCCGAAGTCAAAGAAGATCCTAATCTTATTGGCTATTTCTTTAGCGATTGTCCAACATGGATTCATGACAGACCTCAAAACGAATGGCGCGGTCCTATTTTTGATCCAGAAAAGCTAAAAACCCCGGAAGGAAAAGAAGAGCTGTCGGCCATGGCCATACAGTATTATAAAACCATCTATGCAGCAATACGGAAATACGATCCCAATCACCTGATACTGGGCGACAGATATGAAGCGAATGCACCTATCGCAATGGAAGTTATAGAGGCTGCCCTGCCCTATGTTGATGTGCTTTCCTTCCAGGATTTCAGGGACCCGACCATGCATATGCAGGAGTGGTACGCTAAAACCGGGAAGCCCGTTCTGCTGGCTGACGGTTCAGGAGCATACAAAGGCGAAGGCATTTATAAACATACCGATGGAAACTGGTATGCGAAACATATTACGGCACTTTATGAGCAGGAAGGCTGCGTGGGCTTTCACCTTTGCGGTGCTTACCAACGAAATAAGCAAAGAGCTCGTGGCTTGCTGGATGAATACGAACAGCCTGACAGTGAAAACGTAGATATCATTCAGGCTACCAATGAAAAGCTACATGACAGGATGAAAAATTTGAATAAATGAAATTGAAAAAAAACAGGCTCAGAATCCGTGTTTTTGTTATATTGTTGGTATCTTGTGTCCTGGCCATGGCTCAGGATAAACCCCTGTACAGCGATTTTCAGGAAGTAAGAGGTGAAGCGACCGGATACATTCATATTGAGAAAATGGACGATATATCCTGGTTTATAGATGCCAATGGATATGCCTTCTTTCCGGTTGGAATGGATCATACCAAGTTTTTTGGCAACACAGTTGATCTTGTCAGTGGAGGTGATGCAGAAGCGTGCGCGAATCATGCCTTTGATATTCTATCAGACTTGAAGATAAATGCCTGTGCATCATTATCCTATCAGCCACAAAAAAAGGCAGCTCTCGAAAGAGGTTTTTCCTACTGTGGGAGTGTATATCCGATGGTCACGCCCCACAGTGTAACCTACAAAAAGGAGGATTATCATCGAGCAGACCCCTTTTCAAAGGAATTTGAAAGCTATGTTGATTCTACGATAAACGTCTCTACCGCAAGGTTAAAAGGAGATCCACATGTTCTTGGTATGTGCTATGGTTTTAATCCATTTCAATTGATGCATAAGTGGATCAATCATTTTTTAGCTGGCGATGCAACAACTCCGGCGAAAGAGTCTATTGTAAACGAAGTATATAGAAAACAATATAAAACAATTGATGCTTTTAACAGGGTGTACGGAAAATCCTTCACATCCTTCGATGACATTTTAAGTGACATCTCATTGAGCTATGATAAATCTCTGGATCCAAAGCCAGATGAAGTCGTGGCCGAAGCTGATTTAATAAAGCGTGATTTCAATCAAATTACCTGCCTGCTTATTGCAAAAGTCCATGAGGTATCCCATACCTACATGAGGCAGTATGCTCCCGAAATGTTAATCTTGGGATACTTTTTTAAACCCTACAACTTCAATCTCGCTATGTATGAGGCTATCGGTCCCTATGTCGATGTATTAAGCCCGCAACATCTTCAAATGCCTTCCTATAAAAACGGAGTTTATAACAGAGCCCACGGTGTGTTACGCGTTGAAGAAATTCATGCCCGAACAGGAAAACCCATATTTATTAGCGATATGGCCCTGGGTAAAGTATTTAAAAAAGGAAATAAACCGATGGAGAATAATCCCTATACCTCCTATAATAGTCAGGAGGATAGAGGAAAAGTGTATTATGCTGCTGTAGAAAAAGCTGCGGCATTGCCTTCTGTTGTAGGATTGACGGGCTGTATGACAATTTATGACAATCCGGATGAACAGGGCCAGCATGGCGCGAACAAAGGGTTTATAGATCCCTATACCGGGTTGGCAAAAACAGAATTCACCTCTTATGTAAAAGACATCAACAGTCAGATTTACGACATTCGAATGAGAGAGAATGATATAGAGAAATTAACACAAAATCTGATTGATGCCATGCACCATGCCATTCATTAATTTAAATTTTATGAAGAGGATTGTTTTTTTACTATTATTCGCACCACTTCTACTAATTTCGAACCAATTGTCAAGCCAGGAGCTGGACAATTATGGCGGATGTCTGAATATTCATATCGATGATGGAAGCGGATTTTTCCGTCTTGGGGAAGTCGAGGGCAAACATTTTCTGGTCACTCCTGACGGAAATGCCTACAAGGCATTGGGGCTTAATCACATGCATACGACAAGTCGAAAAGACTATGACAAGATCATTGAAGAACTGAAAGCGCTGGGCTTCAATTCGGGTGACTACCAGGGACCCAACTGGCAGTGGAGCAGGATTCCATATACCAAGGGAGTTAATCTGACAAAAACATCCGTTTGGTTAAGTGAGGATAAATTCAAATTCGAAGATGTCTTTGCTGAAAATTTTCTTGTTGAGATGGAAGAAAGCATTAAAAATACCGTAAGTCCACAAGCAAATAATGAAATGTTGATTGCCTATTTCCTAACGGATGTTCCCCGGTGGAATGGCAGTCAGAACGGATCGAGTTGGCTAAGCTTTTTCAAATCATTGGAGGATAGTGCAGCAGGGAAACTAGTCTGGAATCAGTGGAAAAGCGACAACCCGGATACCCCGGAAGAGGACTTCCTGGCTATTATCGCCCGTCAGATTTATTCAAATGGAATAGGATTCATCAGGAAATATGATTCTAATCACATGGTGTTTACTGAGCGCTACTGGGAGACAAATATGCCTGAACAGGTGGTGGCGGAAGCACTTCCATATGTGGACGGGATTGCAACCCAGGCTTCAAAAAATGTAAAAAAAGAATTCTACGAATCCCTGACCGAGAAGTATCAATTGCCCATTTATGTAGCCGATCATGTTACCTCTTTTACAACAGCTGAATATACAAATACCATGGGGCAGGTGGCAACAAACGAAAATGACTACCTGGCATTTTATACTTCAGCTGTTCAAACCGCATTAGCTCATCCCTTCGTTATTGGCTATAACAAATGTCAGTACCAGGATGAGTTTAATTCACCCCAGCTGAAACAGGGTCTGTACCAAAGCGATGGCACCCCCTATTCCTATCTTGAAAACCTGGAAGGGGTGCACCAAAAAGCGCTTGATATGGGATATTCTCTGCCATCCGACAAGCTTACAGATCAACTTCTGGATTGGGGAGAATATGAGAATATAAAACGGGAAGCTTTTGAGCGGATTGATCTCTACCGTAAAGGGGATGAACACCTGAAGGTCATTCTACCAGACAATGAGACCGCAACAAGTGCTGACATCAGAATCAAGCTCAAGCAACACGACTTCAAATGGGGAGC
>JAOZLK010000314.1 GCA_029934875.1 Bacteroidales bacterium
ACTGAACGGAAATCGATTTTCCCGGTGCTCATCATGGGCAACTCATTGATCACAAAAAACTGGCGGGGCATTGCAATGTTGGGTAGGTCTGCTCCCATTTTCCTGAGGATGGCCACCTTATTAATATCTTCTGTGACAGCAGCAACAATTGTTGCGCCCTTTACCTCATCGGGAATCTCCACAATACAGCAGGATACTCCTTCCGGCAGGTATTTTTCCATTACGTTTTCAACCTTTACGAGGGAAACCATCTCTCCGCCAATCTTTACAAAACGCTTGAACCTGCCCGAGTGCCAGAGATATCCGTCTGCATCCAGGTAGCCCATATCGCCTGTATTGTACCATCCGTCAACAATAGCCTCAGCATTCAATTCAGGGGCATTCAGGTATCCTTTCATGACCAGGTCTCCCTTTACCAGAATCTTACCCAATTCACCAGGCCCACAGAGAACACCTGTCTCCAGGTGTTCGATTCGTACTTCTACGCCGGGGATTACTTTTCCAATACTTCCGGGCCGGTTAAACTCAAGTGAATTAACCGACACCACAGGAGATGTTTCAGTGGCACCATAACCTTCCAGCAGGGTGACCCCATGCTTTTTCAAATATCCATCCCTGAGGGCATCGGGACATTTGTCGGCCCCTGCTACCATTACGCGCAAACTCTTAAAATCGCCAGGTTCCGATTTTTGGAGATAACCCCAGAAGAAACTGGGTGTACCAACCATTATGGTTGGTTTCTCCTCTCTGGCAATAGTGCTTATAGTTTGGAATTCCGTAGGATTTGCATAGGTAATCATGGTCATTCCTTTTACAAAAGTGACCCAAAGATTGACGGTTAATCCGAAGATGTGAAAGAATACCAGGTTGGCCAGTATGACATCCGTATCATGGATGTGGACATGCTCACAAAAGCTGGAAATGTTTGAGGCCAGGTTTTTATGGGTCAGCTGAACAACCTTGGGCTCCTTTTCGCTACCGCTGGTAAAGAGGATGGCAGCGTTATCATTTTCATCGCCCTTATGGATGGAGTTCAGGATCATTCCGGTGGGAAGTTTGGTGCGCAGGGCAGCTTTTAGTTTATCCCCCGTGCTAACGCTCTTCATGATATCCTCAATGAGAACCATCCCCTCGATCACCGGGCAAGAAATTTTATCAAGGAGTGCCTTGGATGTGATAATGGTTTTGAAAGAGCACTTTTCCTGTGCAAACCTGGCGTTTTGTTCTGCGCCGGTGGAGTAATTGATCATTACCGGCACCCTGCCACTCATCAGTGCTCCCACGGTAGCCAGTGCACAACCCGCAGAAGTGGGGATCATAATCCCTATATAACCCTTATCATACTTCTCAAACTTCTTTGAAAGGATCAGCGCTCCAATTAACGCACGTCCATAGCTAACTTCGCTTTTAGTGGTTTTGTCTTTAATAGCTAACTTTTTCGAATAGCGCTTTGCAGTCCTGACGAATTGTTGATGTAGAAGCATCTTGTAAATGGTTAGTGTAAAATTGGTTAAATTAGTGAGCTAAATATAATGATTCCTTCGAATCCTTATGAAATGAGGCTAAATATATTCGTGTTTTTTTTGCTTTTTTCTCTTTCTGCATGGGGACAGGGATTTGGTACTGTTACCGGAATCATTCGGGATGCCGGGACAGGAGAAGCTATGATAGGGGCGAATATTAGCGCCGATCGAAAAACGGGAACCGCATCAGGCAGGAATGGTGAATTCTCCCTCAAGCTGGCAGCCGGAGATCACCAACTTGAATTTTTCTATGTGGGCTATGAAAGGGTATCGATTGACGTGTCCATTCAGCAGGGCGACAGTCTTGTAATTGATGTGGAGATGGTCCTAAGCAGTAAGATGCTGGATGAGGTGGTGGTCAGTGCCGGGAAATTTGAGCAAAAGTTATCGGATGTAACTGTCTCAATGGAGATTCTTCATCCCCGCCAGTTGTCCAATCAAAACATAACGTCCCTGGATATGATCCTGGAGAAGACTTCGGGAATCAGCATACTGGATGGTCAACCCAGCATCAGGGGAGGTAGTGGTTTCAGTTACGGAGTAGGGAGCCGGGTGTTGATGCTCGTGGATGATCTTCCGATGATATCGGGTGATGCAGGAGATATAAAATGGAGTTATCTGCCCGTTGAGAATGTGAACCAGGTGGAGGTAATCAAAGGTGCTTCCTCGGTACTGTATGGCTCCTCGGCCCTTAATGGGGTCATCAACCTCAGAACCAGGTTCCCCGGGAACGATCCCCAGAGTGATGTAACTATTTTCTCGGGTGCCTACCTGCAGCCGCGGAGGAAGGAGCTTGTGTGGTCCGACCAGGCCCGATTCTACGGTGGTGGATCTTTCTCTCACCTGAGGAAGATCGGTAATCTTGACCTTACTGTGGGTGCCAACTATTTCAGGAACGAAGGATACAGAGAAGAGGAATATGAACAACGCATAAGGGTTAATCTTGGACTCCGCTACAGATTCGAAAAAGTAAAAGGTTTGTCAGTTGGCCTTTCAAGCAGTGCGATGTACACCGATCATTCCGATTTTATTCTCTGGCAAAATGCCGACTCAGGAGCCTATCGTCAGAACCCCAATACCATTGCCCCCCTCACCGGAAGCCGCTATAACATAGATCCCTATGTGGAGTATTTTGCTCCCTCTGGAGACAGGCACAGCTTGCGTACCAGGCTTTACAGTGTGGGAAACAATACGGTAGATGAAACAAAAAACTCATACTCAAAAGTGTGGTATGCTGAATACAGGTACCTGAAAAAGTTCAGGGAGCATATTCACTGGACCAGCGGGTTTTCTTTTATGAGAAATACGGTGCAGGCAGGACTGTTCGATAATCACGAGGGATCCAATACTGCCCTATATACCCAGCTGGATGCAAACATTGTGAAACGGCTGAAGGCCTCTGTAGGTCTCAGATGGGAAATTAACACCCTGAACCAGGACATCTTCCTTGACCTGCCGGTGCTCAGAGCAGGACTTAATTACCATGCAGGGGAGGCCACTTTCATCAGGGCCTCTTTTGGACAGGGCTATCGTTTTCCCTCTGTGGCTGAGAAATTTGTGGATGCCAGAACCGGCGGGCTGAATATTTTCCCCAACCCTGAGTTGAATCCGGAATATGGCTGGAGCTCCGAAATAGGAGCCAAGCAGGGATTTATGCTGGGATCATGGAGTGCTTATGCCGATTTGGCCCTGTTCTGGACAAGTTACCAGGACATGATTGAATATACCTTCGGCTATTATCCCCCGGAGAATCCGACTGAGCCTCCCTTCAGCTACGTTGGATTCAAGGCTTTAAACATAGAAACTGCACGGATCATTGGTGCGGAATTTTCACTCAGCGGACAGGGCCGACTTGGTCCGGTAGAACTTTTTGTCTCGGCCGGATACACTATAATGGATCCCGTTAATCCGCTTTTGCTTGATTCACTTGGACGAACCGATGACGAGGCCTATGTGCTTAATTACCGCCGGCATCACCTTGTGAAAAGTGACTTTGAAGTTGAGTATAAGGGAGTATTTGCAGGGATGAATCTGCAATACAACTCCAGGATGATTAATGTGGACGAGGCCTTTATCAATCCGATACTTGGAGACAACATCTTACCGGGCTTCCCTGATTACTGGAATAATGAGGCTGGTGGCTACCTGCTGGTCGATTTCAGGTTGGGGTGGAATATCTCACGGGTATTCAGGATCTCTGCCCTAATGGTCAATGCATTCAATGTGGAATACCTTGGACGTCCGGGTGATATAGGACCACCCCGTCAGTTTACACTGCAGATGAAACTTACCTTTTAGTTTTAATCAGCTTACCAGTGTGGTAGAGTTCATGATTTGTGACCCGGTAGAAATAAGTGCCAGGCGCTAGGTCGTGTCCGTCGAAATCGAAATTGTACTCTCCCGGGGGAAAGCCAGCCTTCTCCTCGTGAACAAGTGTTCCCAGGATATTGTATACCTGCAGTTCAACGCGATCGTCAAAAGGCGTAAAGAAACCAACAGTCGTCCGATCGGAGAATGGATTGGGCTTGTTGGGGAGCAAATGAAATTCAGTAAATAAACCCGGATCAATTCCGGAGGCAGCTGTAATGGTCATTACTACCGAAGTATCATCGACCGCCTGGGGAGCGGGAATCGATGATTCCCCGAAAAAAATAAAGGGGGTAACGTAAATGGAAAGTGAATCCACTCCGGCCTCTGTAGGTATTCCGTAAATCTGGACACAATAGGCCGAATCGGCATAAAAACGCTCAGCATTTGCTGCGTAGGTGAGTCCTTCTGGCAAATTAGCAATACTATCGACAAGAATATAATCTATGAAGACGGTTGAATTCCCGAAGGTGAATTCACTTGGTGGAATCACTGTGATTACCTCGTCGTATGGGGAATTTACCTGGCCTTCGGGCAGGTACCTGGGACAGATCTGACCGGGCTCGTCGGTGTCCTCGCAATTTGACGTGTCTGGCTCACACTGTCCGAAAAGTGCAGTACCGGCGAAAAGGCCTGCTATGGTAAGGCATATTAGTCTTTTCATGATTTCCAATATATGATATATACAAAGATAGTGGCAATTGGGATCAATGTCAATGTAGAAGTATTGTTATTAATTTAACATCATTCTTAAAGCAATTTCCGTAACTTTGCGGCTTATTTTAATTTCAATCCTTAATCTATAGAGTTATGAACAATATCTTTGCGATGTTCTGGTTACTCCCGCTGGCTGCAGTAATTGCGCTGGTTTTTGCATGGTTCTTCTTTAAGAATATGATGAAGAATTCTGAGGGTACTGACCGGATGAAAGAAATTGCCCAATACGTCCGTGATGGTGCAATGGCGTACCTGAAGCGCCAATACCGCGTGGTGGGATATGTATTTGGCGTTTTGTTGATCATTTTAATTTTACTTGCCTACCTGGGAGTACAGAACCCCTTTGTACCGGTGGCATTCCTTACTGGTGGTTTCTTCTCCGGACTCTGTGGATTCCTGGGAATGAAAACTGCTACTTTTGCTTCTGCCAGGACTGCACATGGTGCTTCCCAATCCCTGAACAAGGGACTGCAGGTGGCCCTACGTAGTGGTGCTGTGATGGGACTTGTTGTTGTAGGATTCGGACTGCTGGATATCACCGGTTGGTTCTGGGCCCTGAATAAATTTGTCTTCAGCCCCGAGAACATGGAGCACGGTCTTCACTGGATGGGTCTGACCTTCGTTCATGAAGGAACTACCGAGCATGAAAAACTTATTGAAATCACCGCTGTGATGCTTACTTTCGGTATGGGAGCATCTACACAGGCACTCTTTGCCCGTGTGGGTGGTGGAATATTTACAAAGGCTGCCGATGTGGGAGCTGACCTGGTAGGTAAAGTGGAAGCCGGTATTCCTGAGGACGATCCTCGTAACCCTGCTACCATTGCCGATAACGTTGGAGACAACGTGGGTGATGTGGCCGGTATGGGTGCTGACCTTTATGAATCTTACGCTGGTTCTATCCTGGCTACCGCCGCTCTTGGAGCTGCCTTACCCGGACTCTCGGGTGCTGAGCAGGGAATGGCCGTTGTGGCTCCCATGATCGTTGCCGCCATCGGAATTATTCTTTCCATCATTGGAATTTTTATGGTACGTGCCAAGGATTCGGCTACCCAGAAGAACTTGCTCAACGCACTTCTACTTGGTACAGGAGGCAGTTCAGTATTGATCCTTGCTGCAATGGCCGGAATGGCTGCTCTTGGCTGGGTAAGCTGGGGTATCTTTGGTG
>JAOZLK010000315.1 GCA_029934875.1 Bacteroidales bacterium
AATTGTAATTCTTCGAATAGGCTTTAAAAATCTTATTCATAGTCTCATGTTTTTAAATATCTCTCCACCCCTCCCACAAAAATACCATTGCCATAGTATCCAGTTCACAGTACTTCAGTAATCCTTCAACAATCCGATTCCTCTCCAAATCACTCATTTCAGTAAACTGCATCATGGCGTAGGCGGTCATGGCGGCGCCTCCGTCGGCCAGCCGGTCGCCCATTAGGAATTCTTCCACGTTATCGTCATCCAGGTCATCAAAGAGGGAGGGGAGTAGCTTGTAGGGGCTGATTACTTTGCCCTGTTCGTCCTCCTGGATCCAGATCCAGCCATCGTCAAAGTGCTGGCTCCTGATTTCGGAGTTCTTGCCATAGATGGGTTGGGAATATTTCTCCTTGATGTGCTCGGATGAATTCAGGATGGCTGGTAGTACCGCTTTCAGGGAATTGGATCCGCCCATGATGGGATGCCAGTAGTGTTTTTTGACTACATCCAGCAGGTCGATCATATCACGGGGACCGGTGTGATTGGCTGAGTGGGTGATGGTCCTGATAAATTCAATGAGTTCCTCTTTGTCATCTACATCCCTGGCTGCCTGAAGTTGCACTTGGATGTGATTCAGAATGGTATTCTCATGTGCTGCATACCTGAAGACTGAACCGTTGTCATTGGAAAGTTGTTTTTTTAATTCCCTGACAAAATCGAAGTTGGGGAAGTGTCCGCGTTCCACGTTGATGTATTCTGGCAGGTGCTCGATGCTTCCGTCTTCCTGGATCACATGGTGAGAAAACTGGAAGGCCACATCTTCATAGGATCTCATTCCCCGGTAAAAGGGAACGGCCACCGCGGAGGTCTCAAAGTCGATCATATGCAGGGGGTAGATCCAGTGCGACATCTCTTCTATGAGTCCGTCGTTATCGATGTAGGCGCTGGGATCTTGGTCACGCGTTCTTTTCACCTGCAGCCACTGACGGGATTGCCGGGAAAGGGTAGGGGTGGGATCGTCTGCATCGGGACCGAGGTGAAAGGGTTGTACGTGGTCCATATGGAAGATCCTTTGCTCGATCATATCCGGTTTTCGCCTGAAATCCCAGATATCGAAGATGGATGGTTTTTCAAAATCGGGATCGGCCAGTCGGAACTGGGGTGCCCAGCACTCTTTAAACCCGGAGACCTTACCCTCTTGCTCCTCTTCCAGAGTGCATCTGAACTCACAGTTCCCACAATCTTTATGAACAGGCATGTTGATTTTTTCATCATCCCAGTAATGGTTTGCCAGCATGTTGCAATACTCCCCGAATGGAGCCGGCAGGGGGTTCCGTGAATCTGTTCTGTTGTAAATCCGCTCACACAAATCATTCACATTGACCCGGGTTAAAATCGCTTGTCCAAGTCCCTCGGCAGAGACATCCCCTACATATTCCACATGCGTCCTTCCATCCTGGTGATCCCTCAACAAGAACTTCTGGTTGAGGCCATCTATGCTGGCAGTGGTGGTTTTATCTGCCAGCATCAGGTATGCGTCTACTTGCCATTCGGGTCTGGCCAGGCCCAGCACATGTTTCTGGAAAGCCACATCATAGACATATGGCTTCCAGCCGGAAGCAATATAGCCTCCTTTGTCCAGCATATCCATGGAGGAATTTCCATCAAAACTCTTAGATTTTACCTCGATCAGGTTTACCAGATTCCCCCTCTTTTCGAGAATATCCACCCGCACAAAATAGCGGCCCACCTGTATGGCCGCTTCAAAGATTACCACGTTATCCTGTTCCAGTAATTCACTGGTCCGGGCTACTGAAAGGTTGTAGTCCAGCGTTTCTATATAGTGCCCTCCAGGATAGTAACATGTAGCCAGCGCACCCACCTGGTACCCGCCTTTAGCCAGCGCTTCCAGGAACTCGTTGTCTGAATTCTTATTTGGATACTGGTTCTTGCCTGTGTAATAAAGTTTGGTCGGGCAATCTAGCGCCAGCAGAAATCTGGATTTGGTAAGGTATCGTGGCATAATGGATTCAATTGATAATCTGTTAACTAATTTAGATATTTTAGGATTTGGTTCTCAGAGACCTTATTAACTTTTTCAAGGCCCAGTGAAACTGGTAGTAGTTGGTATCGATGAGCAGGTAGAGATGGCCTCCTTTTATAAATACGCCATAGAACATGATCAGGTTTACGGGTTTCAAACTGGGGGGTGTGGTAGTTGTAAGCTGGTTGGGGAGATCCAGTATTCTTTCAACCTCTGCCAATTCTGCAGCACTGTTGAATTTGAGTAACCTGAGTGCAGCAAGTTTCTCTGCCTTGATAAACGGTCCGAATTCCTCCTGAGCCGGATCGACAGTCTCACCGGATTCAACCATCGTGATAAGGTCATTCACCTCTCCTTTTACCGAATCTAAGAGTCTGAAACCATAACCAGCCCGTGCATATCGTTCTAGCTGGCCGGCGAGTGTATCGATATTCTGAACCTTCTGAAAGTCCACGAAACCTCGGTGTATGAGCGATTCAATTTTTACATCTATGGGTATCATATCTTTTTTTTTAGTTTAAAATCCTACTGTATTTATTTTCCTGTAGCTGCTTTCCAGCCTGCAATTCTTCTGAAGCGTTTCAAAGAGATCCAGGTCTTCGACCATCTGGATAAGAAGGGTCTGTTTTACGATATTGTCAATCTGACCCCCCGTTAACTCGAAGTTCTTGCTGAGCTCCCTCAACTGCCTTACTGGTAACTCGGGCAATTTACTTTTCCATATTTTAAACCGGCTCTCCGGATCGGGATGGGTGAAGCGGAGTTTGAACAGAAACCTCCTGTCGAATGCTTTATCAAGATTCTCGGTAAGGTTGGTGGTGGCAAGCAATATACCTTCAAAGGACTCAAGCTCTTGCAGCAGGATGTTCTGCATGATATTAATTGCATACTGTGATGAAGTGTCGCCACTGCCAACGCTTTGGCGTGTAGACAACAGTCCGTCCACCTCATTGATAAAGAGAATGGGGCATTTTTTGGTATTTCGTATGACCCTTCTGTAATCGTCAAATATTTTCTTAACCTGTTTCTCGCTCTCCCCGAACCACTTGCTTCTGGCTTGGCTCAGATCCACCATCATGATTTCGCGATTCGTTTTCCTGGCTAACTGGTAAACCAGCTCGGTTTTCCCGGTTCCCGATTCTCCGTATAGGAGCACGGTGAGCCCGGAGTTGAAATTCCTTTTCTCAAGCTGGCGCCTGATAGTGTTGAACTTTTTTTGGGACAGGGTCCTGCCCAGGTTATTGATATCGGTTTCCAGGTCGGAGTTAAAATAGAGCCTTCGGAGTTTGAGGCTGGCAGGCTCTATCAGCAATCCGCTATTCAGATCCTGCATGGGAAGATCATTTTGTTTCTGGAAAAGCGTAGAGATTGCTTTTTCTGAAATTTTCATGATTTGTACGTCACCAAATTCGGTCCGCTTCAGCTCAATAATCTCCTTCTTAAGAAGTGAATGCTTACCCTGGACCATCTCCTGGTGAAAGGCAAACTGATCGCTGATATCGTCAAAAATATCTTCGGCAAATTCGGACAGATCCACTTCGGATCGACCAAGTAGGTGGAGGTAGGATAGGACAAATACAATACACCTGTCCATGGGATTTACAAGTTGATCCTTGACAAAATTGATGTATTCGAGTTTGGGGTTGCTTTTTATAAGTGCCTCGGTATCCTGAATCAATTGTCGCGTAGTGATGATACTTCTTTCGCATTCCCCAGCCAGCTGATAGATCCTTTCCAGAAATTTTGGCAGGTCAAATACGCTCTTCTGCAGAATTTTACTCTTATCCATTTTCTGAATACCCTCAATGACCCTGTCCGGTATTTTATAGTAGACAGAATTAAAGCTGCCTGATTCATTTCCCGATCGTGAGTTCTTCCTGATCAGGCCCCTGGTGCTTAGGACCTCTATCTCTTCCATCCTTCCAACCAGGGATAATGGACTGATTTTAAAATGTCGTGCCAGGGATTCCATGTTGGTACGTTTGACCAGGCTCGTTTCCAGGATTGTTGAGAATAGTACGGCCTGGATGGGTGAGACTTCAAGAAAGCCGGAAAGGATGTTGATCTCATTCCTGCTCTCCGCAAGTTTCTCCAGGTTTAACTGGCTTTTTGCCGAACTCCTGGAGATCGTCTCGACAATATTTATTAAATTGATTTGCTGTGGGTCTTGTTTGCTTTTCATAATTAGAGTTTTGACAAACCTACAGTGCTCCGCCGCATTGTATGTGCGGTGATAAAAAAAATTGATTTATGCCTAAGAACTACTCAGCTTACGTGCGTTATATTCTGATAAACAGGGCGCTTTCCAATGGAGGAAGAGCTAGTTTGAAAAAGCTTAAAGAAGCATGCGAGCGCGCCCTGGATATTTATCCCCTGGGTACACGCACCATTGAAAAGGATATCGAGTTAATGCGTAAGGACAGCAACCTGGGGTTTAATGCCCCCATAGAATACGACTACTCTTCCAGGGAGTACTACTATGCCGATCCGGACTATTCGATTGACAAGACGTCGCTTTCGGATGAAGAAATTATTTCCCTGGTTTTTGCAGCACAGCTTTTGGAGCAATTTAAAGATATGGAGGTATTCAGGACCTTCCGGGGGACCGTTCAGAGACTGATTGATGCGGCTGAAGTTTATGCAGAAGGAATGGGGAAAGGCCTTCAGGATAAAATTGAATTTGAACACGTCCCAGAGGTGAAAGGAAGCGAATACCTGGATGAGATCATGGAATCGCTATCGGAGAATATCGTTCTCGAGATAAGCTATCAATCATTCTATTCCGACTCGGAGAATACCCATGTGATACATCCATATTATCTAAAGGAGTATCGCAACAGGTGGTACCTTATTGGTTACCACGATAAGTTCGAAGGGATAAGAACCTATGGCCTGGATAGAATTAAATCCATGAATCAACTAAAGGAGCATGATTTCAAGGAGTCCGGATTTGTAGCACAGGAATTCTATAAGCATATTGTGGGTGTAACCGCACTGGATGGCGATCCCATGGAGATTAAGATATCGGCAACCAGGGAGCAGGCGCTCTATTTGCGTACCCAACCCCTGCATGATAGCCAGGAAATCGTCGAAGAGAATGATCAGGAGGTCATCTTTAAATTTCACCTGATCCCGACCTTTGAATTCAGATCACAGATTTTGGGATGGGGCGACCAGGTTAAGGTGCTTGAACCTGCTGAATTCCGGGAGGAGATTATCGAATCGTTGAGGTTGAGCCTGGGGCGGTACTGATCTATTTGCTCTTCTTGAAAACAATATTTTGAGGGACTTTAATCTCCTCACTAAAATGGAAGAAGGCAGTTAGTGCCTCCCCTTTGATATAGACGGTATACAAGTTGTCATCCCCTTTTTCAGGTTCAATGCCCGTGTATTCAATTAAGTGCTTATCGAGCCACTTTTTGACCTGGGCGTAGGGTCCTATTTGCAAATGCTCTTTGGGATCTTTTCTTCTTTCAAAATTCATTGCTGTCATTATTATATCGTTTTTTCCTGGGCGCAGATACAATGCGGTTGAGGGGCTTAGGTTTGTCCAAGTTATTCAAAATTTAGATACAACATGGAATCAAATCAAACACTACAGTCAGTAGCAATCTATCTATTCAACCGGTGCGGGGATCTTCATAAAGGGGAGGACATCCGACCCAAAATTTTCGAGGTGCTGGCGTATGATCGGCAGCTTCCGGCGGAAGCCTACTCAATGATCCCTGATAAGCGCTACCACAAG
>JAOZLK010000316.1 GCA_029934875.1 Bacteroidales bacterium
AAAAGAATAGGTTTTTCTTATTCATAACACTGTGATATTAATATAGATCAAACATTTTAATGGCTGGTGCTCCCCTTCCTGGTTTTTAAAAATTCCTGAAACAGGAGGGGTTTCCTGGTATGAAAGATGGTGATGGGTAACTTAAGCTGTTCAGCCCAGTATTCTTCCCTGTCATCATTATTATCATGGAATGCATGAGCCTCAATGATGATATTTTCCTTAGATGCCAGTTTAATTATTTGCATTTGCTCCTCAGAAAAAGCGCTGTTGCTGCCCGTGAAAATTGATATCATTTTTGGATTAAAAGTGCTTTTTAATTCTTCAAATTGGGATAAAGTGGTAAGTCTGAAAAGTATCAGTGGTCTGTCATCTGAATCGTAATTTTCCAGGGCTTCAACAATTTCCTTTCTATAGCGAAACCGTAATATGACCCTGTCCTGTAGCTTGAGTTCTTTTATTTGTTGGAGTAATTCATCCAGGTACTTGAGTTCCGGCTTGTAATCGATTTTGAAAATTATCTTTCCATTGCCTTTGGAAATAAATTCATCAAGAAGGGGAATTTTCTCATTGCTATCCTCACCACTACGGTAAATCAAGTGATATTCCTGTATCTCTTCACCTGACATCTCTGCTACTACGCCACTTCCATTGGTAGTCCTGTCAATTGTGGCATCATGCATAATTATAAATACACCGTCTGAAGTTCTCTGAACATCAGATTCATATATGGGAAAACCATGATCAATGGCATTTTGAATATTTGCAAGAGAATTTTCAGGTGCCTTGTCTTCATACTCATTCTCGTAGCCCCCACGATGTGCTGCAATGTAAATATGGTCTTTATTTATATCTAAAGTCGATGCTGTTTTGTGAGTATCACCACATCCCACAAACAAAAGCATCATGAATGAAACATAAAGCATTTCCTTGCTAAGGAACACTGTCTTTGAGGAGTTCAGGTATGATTGATTAAGATTACGCATCTTCAATTATTTTTTAAACACTTTGCTGGTAGTCGTGCTTGTTCGGATCAGGTACAATCCTGAACTTAAACCAGACATATCCAATTCAATCCGGTTCGTTTCATTCTTGAAAGTGAAGTTTTGTTTGCTTCCACAGAGGCTGTACAATTCAATGGATCTAAGCTCAGCAGGGTCACCAGTGATAAATAGTTTATCATTACCAGGATTGGGGTAGAGGATGATGGCAGGGTTGTCAGTTTGCATATTGATGTTGACGCTCCCAATTGTAACGGAAGCAAGGGACGAGGGTGAGGATTCGTTAAAAGAGCGGTCCAGCGTGATTACATAATAGTCGTAGCTGACCCCGGCTTTCACCGTGCTATCGGTATAATTACTTACACGAACACCTGAAGCAATCAGATTAAAAGCAGTGCCATTGTCTGAGCGATAAACAGCGTAGGCTTCAAAAGCGTCATCAGAATGATCGTCCCAGTTCAAGGCAACTTCTTCTTCTTCTTCTTCTTCTTGTTCCGCAGCGCTTAGGCTGCTTGGTGATGCTGGTGCCACACTATCAGTAAGCGTAAGGAAATAATCATTTCTCAGTGTCGATTGGCCCGTATAGACCTCATATCCGGCTGATAGGGTTTTGATCCACAGGCCTGGATCGCTCACTTTTTCCTGTGCAAGTGCCAACTCTGCCTCAGGCAAATCCACATATTGAAGGTAGTCTGAGCTATTCTCAATAAAGAGACGCAGCGGGTGGTCCAGAAAAGGTGCAACATTGTTGTTGTCCACCGGAATGTATTTAATATGAACCTTGTTATTCTTATGCTCATTCGGGTCACCAGCCGGATAATCAAAAAACTTGTACCTCACGGCCCACTCATAATCCACACCACCGATATGAAGCACAAAGGGCTTGATGCTTGTATCCGGATTTCGGGCAAACCACCAATAGACCGTATTATTTTGATGAGGCTTGTCCTCCAGTGCATCCTGTTCGAAGCGTTCGAACTGGATTACAATGTCAAAATCACGATCTTCTGAAACAGGCTCAGCCAGCTCTGCTCCCCCATCAAAGATGACATTGATGGTGGCCCACCACTTATCATCGGCATCCCCGGCATCTTTCTGACTGGTTTGCCACCGGATCCGAAAATCAAAACCGAGATCTTCTATCTTCACAGGCATTCCGCAGGCAGCAGGATTGCCCGGATAGTATCTGCCGCCGGTTTTGAAACCGCCGATATGTCCACTTGCATAAGCATCCATACCACCTTCTCCCGGATCTGTGTAATCGATGGAAAATGCAGCTCCCAGGCTATCCACAAGTCCCGGATCATAAACCATCGGACTTCCATCATCCCATAAAGTGTTTGCGAGGCCATAATTGTGCTTGCTTAGAATCATGGTATAAGCTCTGTTGACAGTATCTTCCTGGCTAAATGCCCTCGCAGAATTCACCTTAAACAGACCAGGTGAATTTGGTGCATATACCAGGTTAGCTTCCCACTCCTCAAGCAGTTTAATATGTGTTTCAATCAGGTCCTGGTAATCCTCTTCCAGGGCCAGGTTAATGGTTTCACCGGGATCGTTTTTCATATCAAAAAACAGGAGATGCGGATCATCCCTGAAAGCGATCAGTTTATACTGATCGGTCCGTATCATCCTTCCCTGGTCATGATTCACTTCTGTTACAACAAAATCCCTCCATGGCGTTTCTATGCCAGCTGCAATATTTCTGACAGACAGCCCTTTCGTATTTTCGGGAGTTTCTGCACCTGCAAAATCGCAAATGGTTGAAACAACATCCAGACCGGAAATCAGGTGTTTCTCATCCATTACACCTTGTTGAAGCTCTTTAGGGTAAGTGATGATAAACGGGACCCTGCTGGACTCATCATAGGTAAAGTTCTTAAGCACAGATTGATGATGAGCATTCCCCTCGCCATGATCAGAATTAAAAATAATTACGGTATTTTCCAGTTCGCCGGACTCTTCAAGTGCACGCAGTACCCTTCCTATCTCTGCATCCATCTCCTCAATCATCCTGTTATAGCTCCAGAGATAGTACCTCCATTCCATTTCGCCCCACTCCTCTTTTCTGGCGACTTTCATTTGTTCAGGCTCATCGATCACTGCGTTAAAATTATCCGGTAAGGGAGGTAAATCATCTATCTTCAGGCCAAAGAACGGAGTCTTTTCAGGATCTTTTGAAAACCTTGATATCCAGTTGCATATGTCATGTGGCTGGAGGAAATTGACGGACATAAAGAAGGGTTTACTCTTGTCACGGTTTTGTAGGTAGCCTTCGCAAACACTTGATACAACCTGATCCCCCAGAGTGCCTTTACCTCCTATTCCCTGACAAAGAACCTTTGAAAAGCCGGGAATCTCCTCTCCATAAGATTTGGGTATCCCCACATGAAGTTTCCCTGCGAATACGGTCTCATATCCCTGATCACTGAGCATATTTCCAACAGTACTGATATTCTCAACAATGTCCAGTCCATTTGAAATCACTCCATTTTCAGCTGGGGTTAACCCGGTAAGCCATGATGCTCTTGCGGGAGAACAAACGGGATTGGTGGTGTATGAATTCCGGAAGGAAACACCCTCATGGGCCAGGCGGTCCAGACTCGGTGTCCGGACAAAACTGTTTCCATAAGCTGATAGTGTGTTCCATGTTTGCTGGTCGGTTGATAAGAACAGGATATTTGGACCTTGAGTCAGGTCCTCTTTATTCCTTTTTTCAGGTTCTTCGGATCCTTCCTGCGCTGTCGACGCAGGATGTTCAAACATTTCGCTGTATTCCGATTCAATTCCCGCATCAAGAATATAGGCCCTCATTCCGCTGATAGCAAGTAGCAACCGGCCCTTTTCATCCACATAATATTTCAATGGAAGCAGCCCTTCTCCTGTCTCTGCAAACACCTTCACATTTCTATCTTTGCCGGCAAAATTGACGGATGTGTTCTCCACGAAGCGGATCGAATGATTTTCCTTCACCTTATCAAGTTCATCAAGCAGGGTAAAATCAAGCGAAGTGACATTTTCAATACTCATTCTTTGAACAGCATCAAACAGGGTGTAACTGGTGATAAAATGAGTTGAGGAGTGCTGTGAATCTGAATCTGCAGATCCTTCAATAAAACTGTCAAGCTCTTTTAAATGAATACTCCCGGAAGCAGGAGAGGTGTGAAAGCGGGTGCTTTTATTCCACGTGACGGGAGTTCCCCATGAATCATTCACGGCCGTAATACTGGCACGGGCAGAGTGTAGCCAGGAGTCGTTTTCTGAAATCACCTGGCAAACATCATACATAAGCGCTGTCCCGTTCGCATCAGGCTTACGATGGATTTTCAGGTATCCGGATTTTTGATTTGGTTTTCCCCTGCCCGGCAACCAGATTTTCCAGCTTTGTTCCCATTCCCCCAAGGGCTTGAACTCACCTTCAGGATCAGATACATCCAGTTTTCCTTGTTCTACAAGCAATTCCGGAGTGATTGGGATTCCCCATAACTTGACATCCTGTGATGAAGCACTTGTAAAAATTACCACAGATAGCAGTAGTGGCAATAAACCCTTTTTCATTAGGATCATTAATGATGACATAGGACTATTTTTTTTGTAATTACTCCTTCAGGAGTTTCTATAAGCAACAGATAAATACCATTCATAAACCCGGTCAAATCAATTTGAATACTGTTACCTTCCATCTTTTCCCTGTAAGATATATTGCCGTTAAGGCTTGTAATCCTGATCTCCGAAAATCTGTTCTCCGGGAGGGATGACTCGATGTAAAGGATATCCCGGACGGGATTTGGATATACCTGAAAAGAATCAGCAGTATTCTGATGAACGGATATTGTACTTGTAGTATCCTCTCTTTTAATCAGCAGTTGTGGAAAATATAAGGAGTCCTCCCTGGAAAAAACCTGGAAGAGATCACCCTTCAGGTTTCCATCTGATATCTTCAGACTCATAAGTTTATCCCCTGTGAGCTCCAGTGCTGCAAAGGAGCTTACGTCAAAACTGTAGACTTCATGTTCAGATGTAATCTGGCTCACAGAATCAAGCATATTCACAAGCTCTGGTGCAGTGTTCCAGGTAACCTCCGACTCCGTCCAACTATCATCTGTTACCGAAAAAACAGAAAGTAAGGCCTCAGGATCATCTGCCACCTCTTTGCAGGTAAGTAGTAATTCTGCATGATGAATTTCACCCTCTATTTCAGAAAGATCAAAGCGGATCAGGCCGTTGCGGTTAAATTTCAGATCAGATGTTGATTTTATAACGATGTTATTCTGACTGCCAAAGTTCTCATCCGGCTTATTGAACTGCACAAAAGCATCTGCAACAGGAACCAGTGTGTCTGTTATCCACTCCTCACCGCTTTGTTTTACGAAAACAGCCTGCACTTCATAATCGGAGCTTATATTTATTTCAACAGGATTGTCCATGCCCTCCACATCCCCCAGCCATCCGGCAAATTCCCATCCGGACTCAGGAATAGCGGTCAGGACTACATCAGTCCCTTTTTTATACCCTTCTTCATGATGATCAGGAGAGAGGTTTACATCACCCGATCCTGTTATCACCACATTCAGGCTGTAATTTATCGTATCCCAGGCGGGGTATACAAGGGGGCCTCTCCAGCAATGTGCCGCCGAAATACTCAGGAAATCACGGGAGAATTGGTCCGTCATAAAGCGGCTATCATCGTTGTTCCAGAATCTCCGGGTTTGAGGCCCTGAACTGGCAATCCCAAGTGACTGAAGGGTATCAAGGAAGAAATCGGTATAGACA
>JAOZLK010000317.1 GCA_029934875.1 Bacteroidales bacterium
AGAAAGACCTTCCGCGTTATAAATTTCAGGAAGCTCCTTACTCAGATTCAGGACAAACCCATGGCGGAGCAGAAACAGATTCTCCTGGAAGAGCATCATTCCTGGAAGGGAGAAACGGAGCAGATAGATGATATCCTGGTGCTGGGATTCCGCTTATGATTCCTCTACCACATATTCGAAGGGGATGCCTGCCATTCTCGACATCTCCATTCCCACTTCGTACATATCCTCATCATCCTCCTCATAGTGCCAGGATACCTTAACCTCACTCCCCGCCTTGTTTATGGAATTCAGAATCTTAAATATATCCAGGATATACTTGGCTGAGGTTGAGTTGAAGTACTCAAAATTGAAACTGAAATCAAGAGGGGCGCTACTATCTTTCCCGGAAATTTCAGCGGCAAATTTTTCAAGCCACTCGAGTATGGGTAGGTAAAAATTCCTCACATTCTCAGGCCGGGATTCTCCTTTCAACGCAAACTTGTTTCCGATAGGATCAAAATTTATACTGGGAGTATTTAAAGTTGGGGCAAGGGTTAATTTTTCCATGCGTTATCCTTTTAAAGTAATTTCATATTCAAAAAATGAGTGGCTGCTATCAACCACTTCAAAGCCAAAGACAATATCTCTATCGGTACGCAGAGCCATGGTGATTAATCCAAGGCCAGCGCCAGTGTCACTGGACCTGGGCTCTTTATTGATGACCTCCTCGTATAGTGATTTAAGCGCCTCCACGTCCAGCTGATTCACCCGATCCAGTTTAAAGGTAATTTCACCCACATCGTCGTTCCGAACCAGGTTTCCTGCCCTGACCAGGTAAAGCTCACCTTCCTTTTTTACGGATATTTTCGGAGGGGACCCCGATTTTCCCTGCCTTTTAATGGCATATTTGTAAATATTATCAATCGATTCTACAAATATGCCATAGAGTCGTTTCCGGCTTGGCTTCTTCAATATCTGGAACTCATGGGAATTCCTGAGTTTACTCAATAACATTTCAATGGTCCCAAAGGTTATTGCACCTTCATAATCTACCAGTGTTATCGAATCAGACATAAGTGACACAAAATAGCGAAAAATTTGGTTACTTTAAAGTACCATGAGTGAAGCAATACTAAAAGCTCTGATGCAACTCTTTGCCCTGATCATTGATATTGATGAGGTAGAGGAGGTTTCTGAAAAGGAAAAGTCCATTATCCGCTCCTTTCTTTCCAGGCAGTTAAGCAGTGAACTGGTGGAGAAATACATGACGGTTTTCGACGAGTTCCTCCACCTTTATCATGGTGACAGGATAGCCAAGGGGAGCCTGAAGAAAAAGAAAAGAACATCGCTGACAGCCGTTCGGATCCTGGGAATTTGTGAGAAGATTAACGAGGAGCTTGAGCAAAAACAAAAGATTTATGTGATCATCCAGCTCATCGAATATATCGCCTATGGTATTGAGATAGAAGAATCAGAGCTGGACTTCCTGGAGACCGTGGCTGTGGCATTCAATATCCCCGAGGAGGAATATCAAAATATTCTGCGCTTTACTGCATTCTCCATTGGGGAAATTCCTCAAAAACACAGAATCCTTCTGATCAATAACGAGGAAACATGTGAGTATGAAGAGATTCATCACCTCTTTTTCAAACACCTCTCCGGTGAGATTTCCTTTCTGAGTATTGAGAGTGTAAATACCTATATACTGCGTTATGACGGAACTGAAGATATGTTCCTGAATGGCCAGTACCTCCAGGCAAGAATCTCCTACATATTTGAGCATGGGTCATCCGTCAGGGGACAAAGCATCGATCCCATCTTCCACTCCGATGTGGCAGGTGTATTTTCAAAAAACTTCATTAAAACCCGGCTTACCTTTGTGGCCAGGGATGTGGAGTTCCGCTTTAAAAACAGCGATAATGGGATCCATGATTTCAACCTGGACGAAGAGTCGGGAAAATTGGTAGGGATCATGGGAGGAAGCGGCGTGGGTAAATCCACCCTTCTCAATGTACTCAATGGCAACCTGGCGCCCAGAAGCGGAGAGATCCTGATCAACGGCTTTAATATCCATGACCCCAGGGAAAAGGAGAGATTAAGCGGGGTGATCGGATTCATACCCCAGGACGATCTGCTTATCGAGGACCTGACCGTATACCAGAATCTTTATTATAATGCAAAGCTCTGCCTGAACAGCTATGATGATCAGAAGATTGCTGAGCTCGTTGAACAGGTACTGATCGACCTGGACCTCCATGGGATCAGGGACCTGAAAGTGGGGAAACCGCTGAATAAGGTGATCAGCGGGGGACAACGCAAAAGGGTGAATATTGGACTTGAACTGATCCGGGAACCTTCAGTCCTTTTCGTGGATGAACCCACCTCTGGGCTCTCTTCTGTCGATTCTGAAATGGTCATGACCCTGCTAAAGGAACAGGTTCAAAATGGTAAACTGGTGATCATAAATATCCACCAACCCTCCTCAAATCTCTATAAGATGTTCGATAATATCATCTTCATGGATAAGGGAGGCTACCAGATTTTCTATGGGAACCCGTCTGAGGCAGTGATCTATTTTAAAACCAAGAGCAATCATGCCAATGCCAGGGAGGACCAGTGCCTCTCTTGTGGAAATGTGGATCCCGACCAGGTATTACAAATCATTGAAGCCAAGATCGTCAACGAACACGGCAAACTTTCCAGGACCCGAAAGGTTTCTCCCCGGGAGTGGTATGAACGCCTGAAGCAGGCGAAAATTCTAAAAACTGCAGGAATCCCCAAGAAGAAAGCGCTTCCAGAGAACTATTACAGCATTCCTGGCTGGGTCAAGCAGATGAAAATTTTCTTCACCCGCGATTTCTTATCCAAACTGACGAATACCCAGTATGTGTTGATCAGCATGCTTGAGGCCCCGCTCCTGGCTCTTATCCTGGGCTTCTTTACCAAGTATTCCAGTGGTGTTCAGGGAGATCCCATGGCCTATGTTTTTCGGAATAACGAAAACCTGCCGGCTTTCCTGCTCATGAGTGTGATTGTCTTTCTTTTCCTGGGGCTTACCATCAGTTCTGAAGAGATCATTAAGGACAGGAAGATCCTCCAGAGGGAATCATTTCTCAACCTGAGCAGGGCCTCTTACCTGAATTCGAAAATCCTGATCATGTTTCTCATCTCAGCCATCCAGTCACTCACTTACGTACTGGTTGGCACCATGGTTTTTGAGATTAAAGGCATGATATTCAGCTACTGGCTCATCCTTTTCACAACCTCCTGCGTTGCAAACATGCTGGGGCTCAATATCTCGTCGGGACTCAATTCCGTCATTACGATCTACATCCTGGTCCCCTTCCTCCTGATCCCCCAGATTCTTTTCTGCGGGGTGCTGGTGAAATTCGACAAATTAAACAGGCGTATTTCCAATCAGCAGGTGGTGCCATTTATAGGCGACCTGATGACTTCCAGGTGGGCCTATGAGGCGCTGGCAGTGGAACAGTTTAAGAACAACAAGTATATGAAGGAGTTCTTTGACATTGATCAGATTATCAGCGATGCCACCTATAAGGAGTCATTCCTGGTTCCCATCCTGCTCACCAGCCTGGATGAATCTGTCAAATGGGAAAAGGAAAATAAAAACCCACAGCAGGTCCAGGCAAATCTGACCATGCTTTCAACTCAATTGGAGATTTTGCAAAAGGATTACCCCATGGAGTCCATCACGAAAGAAAGCAGCCTTGAGAAGCAGCGGGAGTACCTGGAGCAGCTTACCATATGGGCCAGGGAGGCCAGAAGTGTGGGGAGTAAATCCAGGAGCCGACTGCAGCAGGAACTGGTTAACGAACTTGGGGGGATGTTTGCCTTTGCTGCTTTCAGAGATGACTATGAGAACCGCCAGCTTTCAAACCTCCTTCTGAACAACAGCAGCATCCACAAGCTTGAGCAAAAGGGTGATCTGCTGGTACGATATTACCATCCCGCTTTCCAGGTCCCTCAATCAAAATATGGGAGGGCCCACCTGTACGCCCCTGTCAAAAAACTTGGAAATATGGAAATTGACACCCTGTGGTTCAACGTGGTGGTGATCTGGTTCACATGTCTGATTCTTTATCTGACCCTGTACCACGATACCATTCGTAAAACACTGGGATTCCTGGAAAATATGCGGGTCAAAAAAAGGTTCAAAGCTTAAATCGGTATCCCAGGGTCAATACCAGGCTGTTGTTGTTAAGCAGTAAAGGTTCCTGGTTGGTAACCGGACTCAGATCGGGCTGGAACTGAATTTCTGTAAACAATAGGTTTTGCTTCATGGGAAATGATACTCCAACTCCCATGGTGAGACCCAATATCACATTGTTTTGCTCCTCAAGCGGATAATCCGAGTCTGTCGAATAATAGAGCAGGAAATCCAGGCGGGGACCAAGCAGTGCATAGGCGTCAATCCCCCCCTTATTGGTGCGGGCCCTCAGCATGGGAGATATGGCAAGATAACGGTGCCTTGAAGTGACCTTCTCACCCTCATTTACAATCACCTGATCCGAGTTTTGGTGATCAACAGTAATGGATTCTGTGGTAGTTGAACTTCCCCTGCACGCAAAGGCGAAGTCGGTCTGCAGGGTAAAATGGTCTCCCTGGAAGGCTTCAGCAAAAAATACCAGGGATGGACTGAGTATAGGCTCTGTGTCAAGTGTATAGTCGATCGGTGAAATCTGGTAGGACTGGTTAGACAAAGCCACTCCACCCTTCACCCCAAAACTAGAAATGAACTGGGCATTTGCCAGCTGGGATCCCAGGATGCAGATCAAGCCTATGGCTGTCCATCCCCACCTCATCGCACCATCATTTTTAGCAAAGTTTCCCCGGCCTCAGTCCTGAACCTGACAAAGTAGGCCCCGGTGGCAAGATCATGGGTGTCTATACCATAATCCATAAAGGGCATGCAGCTTTCAAAGCTTTTTCCATATACCAGTTTCCCGGAAAGGTCGTAGATCTCCACACCCACATCCATATGCTCATCCCTACCCGAAAGAGATTTGAATGAGAACATTCCCTCATTGGGATTTGGATATATGCTGAAGGGCTGTGATTCCAATGAGGCCGGTGCCCCTTTGCGCTGATCTTTTACAAGATTCAGTACATGGTTATTTGGATCAATGACGACACTTTTCACTTCAGGGATCATTGGAATCAGATACAGCTCCTGGCTCTCATCCTGGAACACCCTCAGCAGTGTATCTCCGCCCTCATAGCTGATCAGGAACTCCATGGACATCTTAAAAAGAGGATTGCTTACGGATGAGGGACTCTGCATGGAATATAAGTTTAGGACACCATCCACTTGCTCCCAGCTGGCCTCATAAATCGGATAGCCGGCACCAAAATACCACTGCTCAAAAAAGTCGGTGAAATCCATCCCTGAATTCTCCTCAAGTACAGCTTTAAAATCCAGGCCGGTGGCCACGCTGTTGGCGTAGATCTCGATGAAATCCCTGAGGGTTCTGAAGAAGATTTCATCATCCTGTAATTCGAAGCGGATCATATGGATGATGGCCATGCCCTTGTTGTAGGAAAGGTTCCCATTGAAAATCCGGGCAGGATTATCAGCTTCCTGTGCCGGCACATAAACCGACCCTTCAGGCTCCCTGAGTGCTCTTTCGAATCTGTATTCCCGCTCACCATCTGCATATTCGGGAGCCAGGTTTTCCGTGGCCAGGTACCCTGCGTAAGTGGCAAAGCCTTCGTTGATCCAGATATCCTGCCAGGTGGCACAGGTCACATAGTTACCAAACCAGGAGTG
>JAOZLK010000021.1:0-3941 GCA_029934875.1 Bacteroidales bacterium
AGAGGATCTTTGGGATGAGGTGAAGGCTGTCCTCACCATTGGTGAATTCTATGGCTTGGCGGGGGGCGAAGGAACCCAGATTATTTTTACATAATCATTTGCATTAACAGCTCACAACGTGCTTAAATGCTTCGCATTGAATGCCAGCTTGCCTCACTGTCAATGCAAAAGAGATTAAGGAGTGGTTCTAGAGGGGTGACTCCTTTTTCTTTTTCCCTATGTAGAGGATGGAATCACCCTCCTCAAACTCTTTGTAATACTTTATTGGAGTAGATTCCCTCAAACTTTAGATCTGTTTTAAGTGTTGAGGCTTCCAAAAGCAGGAATTCCCCATCAGGGAAGCTGTCATTCAGGTGCTTAAGAAATTCAGGTGAGTTGTCTGAACCTGTGATCTTGTAGAAACTCTGCAGAGTCGACCAATCTGTTCCGGGTCCGGATCCGATTTCGAGCACATGAGCTTTTGCAGGCAGGAAATGTTTAACCGAAGTGCCTACAATATTTTGCGAAGCGTAAGATTTAAGCACGAGGTAAACAATTCCGAGATGCTTATTTGCCGCCAAACTCCATGAGGAAAGCCTTCACAAAGGGATCAAGGTTGCCGTCCAGAACCGCCTGGACATTACCGGTTTCGTGGTTGGTTCGAAGATCTTTCACAAGTTTGTACGGATGCAGCACATAATTGCGGATTTGCGATCCCCATTCAATCTTCATTTTATTCCCTTCGACCTCAGCCGCCTTCTCCCTCTTTTTCTGAAGCTCTATTTCATAAAGATGGGATTTCAGAATTCGCATGGCATTTTCCCTGTTCTTCAATTGGGAGCGGGTTTCGGTGTTATCCACCGTAATTCCAGAAGGAAGGTGACGTACCCGGACACCAGTCTCCACCTTATTCACATTTTGTCCTCCTGCTCCTCCCGATCGGAAGGTGTCCCATTCAATATCGGCAGGGCTGACAATAATCTCGATGGATTCATCAATAACGGGCGTAATAAACACCGAGGCAAAAGAAGTATGCCTGCGGTTGGCTGAGTCATAGGGTGAAAGCCTTACCAGGCGGTGAACTCCCGATTCACTTTTTAGAAAGCCATAGGCAAAGTCGCCGGTGAATTCCAGGGTTACCGATTTGATTCCGGCTTCTTCTCCCTCCACCATGTGAATCTCACGAATCTTGTATTTGAGTTTTTCACCATAACGAAGGTACATGCGCATGAGCATTTCTGCCCAGTCCTGGCTTTCGGTGCCTCCAGCTCCTGAGTTAATCTTTACGATTGCTCCAAGGCTGTCGGCCTCATCCTGAAGCATGTTTTTAGATTCCAGCGCTTCAGTGAGTGACAGGGCAAGATTGTACTGTTCCTGCACCTCCTCTTCGGACGATTCGCCCGCTTCGAGAAATTCAGCCAGTACATTCAGATCTTCTACAGCAGATTCCACTGCATTGTATCCGTCCACCCAGCTTTTAAGCCGGGCTAGCTTTTTCAATTGTTCTTCAGCAGTTTTTGGATTGTTCCAGAAATCAGGTTCCTGTGTCTTTAGCTGCTCTTCTTCTATCTGGATGGTTCGGCCATCCACGTCAAAGATGCCTCCTTAACGCAGCCTGGCGATCACTGAGGTCTTTAATCTGGTCGGTAGTTATCATAGTAAAAATTTGAGGCAAATATAAGAAAGAAATTGTTCAGCCCTGTCTATTCCTTTTCAAGCCGGTTAAGAGCCCTGTAAATCAGCTCAGGCTCAAATCCGCGTCCGGCAGCATATCTGAATAACTTTCCCTTACGCTTAAATTGATTGTCCTCCTTAAGTTTGGAAGACTTGCCTTGTAAAAGTTCAAAGCAGACCTGGAACCAATCCTCCTCGCTTATATGTGAGAGTGCATTCTCGATTTCCCTTTCACCCACTCTTTTCTGGCGAAGATTATGGGAAATACGAATTCTGCCCCAGCCATTGAATCTGAATTTATCTTTCGCATAAAACCTCGCATAGCGGCTGTCATCAAGAAATTTCTCCTGGATAAGCCTCAGGATGATTTTTTCCTCATCCTCCGGGCTTACATCCCAGGTCTTCAGTTTCTCCCTGATGTGGCTTGAACACTGTTCCTGGCGACTGCAAAGTGCGGCTGCCCTATGAAGCGCTTTTCCATAATTTCCTTTGTCACTTTCGGGCTTGGATGAACCGCTCTTTTTCATGGATGTCTTTATAAATGGATGTCTGCTTAAAGCCTGAATTTTCAAATAGATCTGCGACCTCCGCACCAAAGCTTTCGTTGATCTCGAGCCAGACTGTGGATCCTGCGGGGAGAATTTCCTGAGTAAGCCGGGCAATGGCTTTGTAGAAAACCAGGGGATCTTCATCAGCCACAAACAGGGCGGAATGGGGTTCAAAATCCAGAACGTTTTCTTCCATAAGGGCCTTCTCGCTCATTCTGACGTAGGGTGGATTGCTAACTACAAGGTCGTGTTTTCCAGCGATTGGCATTGGTTCAGCCGAAAGAAGGTCCCCGTGCACCCAATCCACCTCCAGCTGGTTCTTTTCACCGTTAGACCTGGCCAGTTTCAAAGCCTTTATGCTGTTATCCAGGCCCGTAACATGAGCTTCCGGGAATGCATTCTTTAGTGCCAGCGCAATACAGCCGGACCCGGTACACAGGTCAAGGATTCGTCCCGGAGGCTTTTTGGTCTCACTGATGATACGGTGAACCAACTCCTCTGTTTCGGGTCTTGGTATCAGGGCATCCTCATTGATGCGAATGCTCAGATCAAAGAAGCTTGTCTTCCCCAGAATATATTGAATGGGCCGCTTAGTATGAATATCGCTAACAATTTCATTAATTTGTGCCACCGAAGCAACACCGGGTTGATGTTGCGGATTCAGAAAGGCCTGGGGTGAGGGATGTCCAAGATGCTCCATGATGATGTTTACCATGGCGCGTACTTCACCTTCGCAGTAGATCATTGCAAGCTCTTTTTGAAGGTATTTGCGAATGTCGCTGAGTGTGGCATGGTTTTGGAGCATTATCAAAAATAGTAATAAAGGAAGATTCATTTGACTGAGAAGGATAAAATATACATGCGCCGGTGTTTTGAGCTGGCGAGAAAGGGACTTGGACTTACAAGGACCAACCCCCTGGTTGGGAGCGTTATTGTGTATGATGATCGGATTATAGGAGAGGGTTATCATCATGAGTTTGGTGGCCCTCATGCCGAGGTTAATGCTATTCGCTCAGTTAAGGATAAATCACTATTGCCACATTCCACACTTTACTGCAGCCTGGAGCCCTGTGCCCATCATGGTAAGACGCCTCCGTGTTCCATGCTGATTCATCAGAAGGGAATTCGACGGGTAGTGATCTCCAATACGGATCCTTTTCCCAGCGTAAACGGTCTGGGTATTTCTCAAATGGAGCAGGCTGGCATAACTGTAAAAACAGGCTGTTTAGAGGAGGAGGGCTATCATCTGAACAGGCGGTTTTTTCATTTTCATCAGGTGAAAAGGCCCTACGTGATTCTCAAATGGGCCCAGACCCTGGACGGCTTCATTGACGTTGTCAGGGATCCGGGCGATCCCGTGGGGACAACGTGGATTACAGGTAAGGTAAGCAGAACCCTGGTGCATAAGTGGAGGTCGGAGGAGGCCTCCATCATGGCTGGAACAAATACGATCATTACCGATAATCCAAGGCTAAATGTAAGAAGGTGGACCGGTGGCCAGCCTGTGAGGATAACAATCGATAGGAACGGGAAATTATCTCCTGACTCAAAAATCCTGGATGGCAGTCAGGATACAATTGTTTTTACCGGGGTGCCAGGCAAGTATTCAGGGAGAACCCGCAGTATTTATGCAGATTCTTCTTATGATCTAGAAGCCTTGATGGAAGAGCTGTATGACCAGCATATCCTTTCTGTATTTGTAGAAGGTGGTGCCAGTTTGCTCGAGTCATTCCTTGAGAC
>JAOZLK010000021.1:4041-17403 GCA_029934875.1 Bacteroidales bacterium
CTGGTTTTCGCCCAATCATCGAAACAGTACATGAAGGCAGGAGATGAGTTTCTGCGTAAGATGAGTTTCGATGACGCTATAGAGCAGTTCACAAAGGCCATTGAACTTGATCCCGATGACGATAAGGCATACATTCAGAGGGCCCTTGCCTATATGCAGTTGAATGATTTTGAAAAAGCAGCTCTTGATTTTGACAGGGCGCTGGTTTTCAATGAGAAAGATGGAGAGCTCTATTATCTTTCCGGAAACTCCTATTATCTCCTGGGAAACAATGAAATTGCACTTGACCGGCTGAGCAAGGCAAGCTCGTATAAGAAGAACTTTCAGGAAGCCTTCCAGGTAAGATCGCTTGTTCTCATGGAGTTGAGGCGTTACCAGGAAGCGCTTGACGATTGCCGTAAAAGTCTTAAAATTAAAGAGGACGCGAAGGGATTTTATAATCTGGCAATGGTATATGAAAAACTGGAAATGTACCCGGAAGCAGAGGAGGCTTACAGGCTTTCCATTGATGAAAACCCCCGGGTAATTGAGACTCATTTCGCCCTTGCCTCTTTGCTTTATCTTACTGCTAATTATCCTGATGCATATACTTCCATAAGCCAGGTGCTGCAACTTGATCCAAATATGCTTGAGGGTATATTATTGCAAGCTCAGATTCTTGCGGCTCAGAAGAACTACCCCAAAGCAATTGAGGTGCTCTCCCTGGCTTCCATCGAGTATCCTGAAGATGGAAGGATATATATGTACAGGGGAGAATACTATTTTGCCCTGAACCAGGCAGGCAATGCGATTATCGATTATAGCAGGGTTATTGAACTGAACCCTGGCATGGCAGATGTTTATTATAAACGTGCCGGTGCTTACGAAATCGTTCGTGATTATAAAGAAGCCCTGCTTGATTATGAGAAATTGCTTGCCATGTCCAAGTTCGATGGTCAGGCCCAGCGCTTGCATGAACTGGCCACCACCAGGATGTTCGAGTTAAACAGGGAGAAGGACAGACCTGTGGTAACACTTACCGACCCGGTATCAAAGAGCGATAATAGCATTGATATACCCAGGGGGGTCCAGGTGATTGCGGTGAACGGAATCATCTCCGATCAGAGTGAAATAAAGTCTCTGCAGGTGAATAATTTTACGGTCCCCGTAGAGCAAATTGCTGGAGGATATCAATTTCTGGCAAGTGTGAATGTGCGGGAATCGGACCAGATTATTGTTCAGGTGAAAGATATATATGATAATGCTGAAACAGCCATCTTCACTGTTCGGCGAACTGAAGTTGAGGCCCCGATGGTTCAGATAATTGCTCCCTATGGCTCGGAAAATAAGATCCTCTATCTTGATAACGATGAGCCTGTGATTTACCTTGAGGGGCGTATTAAGGATGAGAGCATGATCTCAAGTATATTTATCGACAGTGTTTCTGCGAGCTATATTCCAAGTGATATTAATCCTTCCTTTTCAGCCATGGTCAGGATCGAGAATAAGAACAGTCTCACTGTAACTGTAGAGGACGAATTCGGAAATAAATCACAAACCCCTTTTATTTTAAACCGGGATGCTCAGGCCTTTGGGGAGAACCCCATGGGGAAGACCTGGGTTATATTTATTGAGAACTCCTCTTATCAGTCTTTCACAAGGCTTGGTGGTCCTGCAAAGGATATCACCTTGATGAGAAGCGCCCTTGCCAGGTACCAGGTACACAATGTCATTCACAAAAGGAATATGACCAAGAATGACATGGAACGTTTTTTTGCAATCGAATTGAGGGATTTGATCAGGAGTAACAGGGTAAATTCAATACTGGTATGGTATGCCGGTCATGGCAAGTTCATTAATGAAACCGGCTACTGGATTCCGGTTGATGCCAACAGGGATGATGAGTTTACCTATTTTTCTGTTAATGCTCTGAAAGCTTCCATGCAGTCTTATCCCAATACGGTAGACCACACCCTTGTGATTACGGATGCCTGTGAATCGGGTCCCAATTTTCACCTTGCTATGCGCTCAGATATTGTGGAGAGGGATTGCAAGGACTGGGAGGCTACCAGGTTTAAATCATCCCAGGTTTTTTCATCGGCAGGCTCTGAGTTGGCCATGGATGACAGTCAATTCACCAGGACATTCGCCAATGTTCTGGCTAATAGTCCCGATGCATGCGTTCCCATTGAAAGGATCGTTCTGAAGGTAACTTCTGCTATGGAAAATACAGGGCAGCAGAAACCGCAATTTGGAAAAATATCAGGACTTGAAGATGAGGATGGTACCTTCTTCTTTATCCCAAAGGCTTACTGATCTTTTACTAATAGAGCGCTTCCAGCTTAGAGACGATGGTGTCTTCTATTAGCTGGGTCCCTTCCAATTTGCTCAGTTTCATTGAGTAATATTAGCTGATTATCCTCATTTCTCATTTTTTTGTCTAAATCCAAATACTTTAATTAACTTTAATTTAACAGTTCCGTATAATATAGAAACTAATAGCATGAAAAGGCTAGCTGGCATTTTAATCTTCACTCTCTTTGTTGGAATATTAACAATCGATGCACAATCCGCTCGCCAGTACTTCAAAGTAGGAAAAGAGTATTCGGAGAAGAAGAAGTATGAAGAAGCTGTTGAACAGTTTTCAAAGGCCATTGAACTTGATCCGGATTTAGATAAGGCACTTATAGAAAGGGCTACAACCTTTATTATTTTGAAAGAGTATGAGAAGGCAATATCGGATTTAGAAAGGGCAATAGTTTTTAATGAAAAGGATCACACACTTTATTATTCCGTTGGGGAGTTATATTACAAAATTGGGAATAACAATGAATCATTGTCTATGCTGAACAGAGCGGTGTTCCTCAAAGGTAATTACCTTGAAGCTTATACATTAAGAGCTGACGTTCTTATGGAATTGGGATATTTCAGTCAAGCCTTGCTTAATTGCCAGAAATGCTTGAAGCTGGAAAAAAGTGCAGAGGGTTTTTATAAGCTTGGTAGAGTTTATGAAGAGCTTGATATGAATGGTGAAGCAGCGACGGCCTATCGTCAGTCAATTGTTGAAAATAGGGATGTTAAAGAAACTCATTATGCCTTAGCCAAAGTAATGTATGTTCAAGGAAATATTACTGCCGCATTCAGTTCAGTGAGTTTTGCTCTGGTTCTTGATCCAGCCTATCTGGAAGCTTTTATTCTTCAAAGTGAGATATATGCCACTCAGTTAAATTACTCCAAAGCCATTGAGACATTATCCATTGCCTCTATTGAGTATCCAAATGAATTGAGATTATTCCTTGCCAGGGGCAGTTATTATTCGGATCTGAACCAGATTCCATCAGCAATTTATGACTTTACAAAAGTGATCGAGATAGACTCGGATAATGCAACAACCTATTACAAACGAGCCAGTGCCTATGAAAAAATAAGAGACTTGCCCAGGGCGATTGAAGATTATAAGATGCTCCTCACTATGTCCAAGTATGACGGTGAGGCTCAACGCTTATATGATGAGGCAGTTGCTAGATTGTATGAACTTAACAGAGAAAATGATAAACCCCTGGTATTGTTGACAAATCCTGCTTCAATGCCTAACAATAGCTTCGATATTCCCCGCGGATCTGAAATTATGGGTGTGACTGGGCTTATTTCCGATGCAAGTGATATCAAATCGTTATATGTCAATTCGCGCTCAGTTCCATTAACCAAAACAGATGGAGGCTATCAATTTCTTGCAAGCATAAATATGAAGCAATCTGACCAAATCATCGTACAGGCAACAGATGTTTATGAGAATGCTGAGACGGCCACTTTTACGGTTAGATGGACTGAGGTGGATCCTCCGAAAGTCCAGTTTATAGCCCCTTACGGGTCTGATAATAATACACTTGTTCTGGATAAAAATGAAGGATTATATTATATGGAAGGTAAGATATTTGATGAGAGCAAGATTAAGAGTATTTATATTGATAGTGTATCAGCAAGTTATACCCCAAATCATATCAATCCGTCTTTTTCAGCAAATGTAAGAGTAGATAATAAAAGTCAAATTTTAGTCTCGGTAGAGGATGAATTTGGAAATGTAACAAAGACTCATTTTACCTTGAGGAGGGATGCACAAGACTTCAGCACTAACCCAATGGGTAAAACCTGGGCTATTTTTATCAGCAACACAGATTATACTTCGTTCGCCAGCCTGGGTGGTCCGACAAAAGATATCCAGCTGATGAAGAGCGCGCTTGACAATTACCAGATCAATAATATTATAGAACTGAATAATGCCTCAAGGGATGTTCTGGAGAGATTTTTTTCCGTACAATTAAGGGATTTGATCAGAAGTAATAAGGTAAATTCCATACTAATCTGGTATGCGGGGCATGGAAAGTTCATGAATAACAGGGGGTATTGGATTCCGGTAGATGCGATACGCGATGATGAGGTTTCTTATTACAGCACTGATGCGATGAGGGCTGCTATGCAAACTTACGCCGGCTCTTTAAGCCATACTCTGGTAATAACGGATGCTTGTGAATCCGGCCCCAGTTTTTACAAGGCTATGCGCTCTGTGATTAAAGTAAGGGATTGTAATGATTACAGGGCTACAAGTTTCAAATCTTCCCAGGTATTTTCTTCAGCAGGGTATGAATTAGCCGTGGATGACAGCCAGTTTACCAGAACTTTTGCTAGTAGCTTAAGAAATAATCCCGATGAATGTATTTCCATTGAGAGCATAGTCCTGAAAGTTACCTCGGCAGTGGTAAATCGCAACCAACAGAAACCTCAGTTTGGCAAGATTGCCGGTCTGGAAGATGAGGATGGAACCTTCTTTTTCATCCCAAAATCCTATGAATAATGATGATACCCTGGTTTGGATATTCAATTATCCAGTTGAAGAGCAAATGTATTTTACTTTTTAGTCTTCTTTTATTTGCCGTACCCATCCATGGTCAAAAACTCTTTTTTAAGCAATTTTCAGTTGTTGACGGTTTAGCTCAATCAACTGTATTTAAGGTTATTCAGGATAGTCGTGATATCTACTGGATTGGAACCCAGGCTGGTGTGACTAGTTTTGATGGGACTAAATTTACTAATTATTCAGTTGCTGATGGTCTTTCGGTTAGGGGTGTACGAGCAATTTTTGAAGACCAAAGTGGGAATATTTGGTTTGGTCATACAGGAGGTGGTATCTGTAGATACAATGGAGAGAATTTTGAAAAATTACTTTCGCTGGATAATTTGATTAAATCCACTGTAACTTCAATTGTCGAAGATTTTAACGGCCACCTGTGGATCACCACCTTGTCCTCTGGTGTAATTGAACTTTTGAATCCCCTATCGTCCCCTGATAGCCTCGAAGCTATACAATATTCTGGCAGCGATATTTCCGATCAAGTTATAAGCGGTTATCTTGATCCTAGCGGGGAGCTTTTCTTTGTGACTGATTTGGGTGAGGTGGTATTTAACAAGACAAAGAAGAAGTTTGAGAATGTGATTTATAATGGGGTCACGCGATTCCATAGTACGACAGCAATATTAGTGGACCAAAAAGGACATACATGGTTAGGGAAACATAATGGGGGATTGTTCATATATGATCCGTTAACCGATACTTCTCATATGTATGATCTTGTTGAATTAGGTTTGACTTCCAATTGGGTAACCACCTTGTTTGAGGATCAAAAGGGAGATATATGGGTTGGTACCTGGGGAGGGGGAGTAATCCGCTTTAGTGGAGAAAATGATTATACTTTAATTGACCAGAGAAAGGGACTGATAGGATCTAAAATCTGGGCAATCATGGAGGACAAGGAGGGGAATATTTTAATTGCAACCCATGAAAATGGCTTCTGTGTTTATAGGGGTGATCAATTTGCATCTTTCTCAAAAGACGATGGACTGATTGGTTCGCAGGTATCATCTGTACTTCAATTGGAAGATGGAACGATTTGGTATGGTACCGACGAAGGAATATCGGTACTCGAATCGGTATCCGGAGAGTTGGAGCTGAGAGACTTCACCAAACTTTTGGGTACAAATATATCGTACCTGAAGGAAGACAGGGAGGGTAAGGTATGGATTGGTTCCCTGGACCAGGGTGTGTTCAGTTATAACAGGGATGGGAAATTCTTATTCGAGCCGAAACTGAACAGTTTCATTGTTAACCTGGATATCACTGCTATGGATATCGACCAGGATAACGCCCTCTGGGTGGGTACCATGAGTGGTCTTGTACGGTATGAGATTGAGAATAGCCGATTGACGATTGTTACTCAGATGGATGGGCTATTCAGCAGCCATATTTCTGCTGTTTATTCTGACTCTCGGAACCGATTATGGGTAGGATCATCGGGTCAAGGGATCTCATTGATTAAAGGAGATTCCATTATCCGGGTTGACCTTGGATATAATTTTGAACCCAATTGCTTTACTGAGGACCAGGATGGTAACATCTGGGTTGGTACCGAAGGCAGAGGTGTTTTGCTTATTGACCCCAAGAAGTTGGTGATTATCAAAACTCTTTCCATGAATGACGGGTTGCTTTCTGACATGATTAATCAATTGAATTGTGACAGATTTAATAATATTTATATCGGGACCAACAACGGATTAAATGTCTACTTCAATGATAATAGGCTCTATTCATATACTACTAGTAGTGGTTTTGTTGGAATTGAAACCAGGCCAAATGCTTCCATGCTTGATAAAGATGGAAATTTATGGTTTGGCACAGTAAAAGGTGTAACTCGAATTAAACCCTTATTAAAGAAGGGCCAAACTGCTGAACCTAATGTATATATCACTGGTTTACAAGTTAATCATGAGATATTCCCTTTAGATGATGGTATGAGGTTTTCTCCCAAACAGAATTCTTTTGTATTTGAATACCGTTCCATAACCCTCAATCCGGATGCAGTTCAATACCAGATTATGCTTGTGGGTGTAGATGACGATTGGCGTGCTCCCAACTCTCAGACCAGCGTTATATATCCGGCATTGGGACATGGGAAATACACCTTTTTTGTAAAGGCAAGAAGCAGTGAGGGTTTGTGGAGTGATAAGCCTGTATCATTTCAGTTTGAGATTATGCCCCCGTTTTACTTAACATGGTATTTCATTGTATCGTCAATTGTCGCGATTGGACTGATTATTATCGGGTATTTCAGGATAAGGGTAAAAGCGTTAAAGAAGGAAAATATCATATTAGAGAGAAAAGTTGCAGTCAGAACTGCATTGATTGAGGCTCAAAAGGAAGAGTTGACTCAGAAGAATAAAGATATTACAGATAGCATCAGGTATGCCAAAAGAATACAGTTTGCCATATTACCGGAGAAACTGCCCTTCAAAGATACTTTTGTGTTTTTTAAGCCCAAAGACATTGTAAGTGGGGACTTTTACTGGTTCCTGGATACCGGGGATAAGCAGTTTTTAGCGGCAGTCGACTGTACCGGGCATGGAGTCCCGGGTGCATTTATGTCAATTATTGGTCATAATTCACTCAATAAAATTGTGAAAGAATATGGAATCCTGAATCCTGGTAGGATCCTTGATAAATTGAATCAGGAGGTTACTTCTACTTTTCAGACAAGAAGCGGGACCACTGATGTTATGGATGGAATGGACCTGTCCTTAATCTGCTATACACCCGATAAAAACAGCCTCGAATTTGCCGGTGCCTATAACCCTCTTTATTTGATTAGGAACGGAGAGATTATTGAAGTTAAAGGAGACAGGGTATCCATCGGAAGATCTTCCTATCAAAGAAACATAAAATATAAAACCCATCGTGTTCCATTGAAGCCAAAGGACACTGTTTATCTTTTCTCCGATGGTTATGCAGACCAGTTTGGAGGAGAAAAGATGAAAAAATTCAATTACAGGAATTTTAGAAGTCTACTATTAAAGGTGCAGGATAAAAGCATGGGAGATCAACGGGTCACCCTTGACCAGACCATTGAAGAATGGCGCGGAAAAGCGGAACAATTAGATGATATCCTGGTTGTTGGGCGAAGGTTCTAGTAGAGCGCTTCCAGCTTAGAGACGATGGTGCTTTTAGGTACTGCACCTACCTGTTTGTCAGCAATTTCTCCATTCTTAAAGAAGAGGATGGTAGGGATATTCCTGATACCGTATTTGGCGGTAATTCCAGGGTTACTGTCTACATCTACCTTGGCCACTACAGCTTTCCCCTCATGTTCAACTCCAACCTCTTCAACGATGGGTCCAACCATGCGGCAGGGGCCGCACCATTCTGCCCAAAAATCAACGATCACAGGTTTATCTGCCTTCAATACTAGCTCTTCAAAATTGCTATCTGTTGCTTCTAATGCCATTTTATTAAAAATTAAATTCGGATCAAAAGTATAAAAAAAACCATTACGCTAAGCGGAAATCGAAATCTCTGCCCTCTTTGAGATAGTTCATAAATTCGTCGGTGAGAAGAACCTGTTTATTTCTTGAAAAGAGTTTAAGTTTCATTTGGCTTTCTGGATCGTGGAGCTGGAACTTCAGCACTTTTCCGCTGTCCTGAACCGTAAAACGTTCCAGTTCATCCATTAATTCGGGTCGGATTCTGTTAACATCCATGATCAGATCCACCGACTTCACCAGTTTTTCTCTTATATCGGACAGCATGTAGATCATTTTTATTCTCAGAGAATAGATCTTTTTCTGGGGCTCCTCCCTGGGGCTCCACTCGTTTACAGTTGCACGGATCATAAGGGCCACATCCGGACTAAAATACTGTTTGAAGTTAACATAGTCATCATTCTTCAATCTGATGTTGTAGCTGTCGGTATAATCTTCCATTTGGGCCAGCAGGTAGGGTTTATTCTTCCACTGATCGACCCCATCCCTTACAGTTTTTATCATTCCGCAAAAAACCAGGTCACGTCCGCTGTAGGAGCTCAGATCATGCAACTGGTGTAGGGTATTTGGGCAGAAAGAATCAATTTCAACCTTGTAGCGGTCCAGGGGATGCGAGGTCAGGTAGATGCCTATGAGCTCTTTTTCTCGCTTACATTTTGTGGAATCATCCCACTCATTTAAAACGGGTGGTTCAGGTTTGCTGATGGAAATGGCCCCGGAATCTCCAAACAGATTCTGTTGAGGTGTGTCGCGCTCAAACTGAATCTTATTCCCATATTTAATTAATTGTTCGATGAAGGTGGCCTCTTCTGCCTCAACAGTATCAATGTACTGACTTCGGGTAAGATCAGGGAAACAATCCAGGGCCCCTGAGATGACAAGACCTTCCAGGTTTTTACGATTCACCTGTTGCAGCTTGTTTCTCTCAACAAAGTCATAGATGTCTTTAAACGGGCCGTTTCTCTTTCTTTCTTCAATTAGACTTCTAACCGCGTTCTCTCCAACCCCCTTAATGGCACCGAGCCCAAAGCGGATGTCCCCTTTGTCATTCACAGTAAAACGAACGTTGCTTTCATTCACATCGGGCCCCAGAACCTGTATGCCCATTCGCCTGCATTCATCCATGAAGATTCCGATCTTCTTAATGTCTGAGATGTTGCGACTCAGGACTGCAGCCATAAATTCACCCGGGTAATTGGCTTTCAGGTAGGCAGTTTGATAGGAGACATAGGCATAGCAGGTGGAATGGGATTTATTAAATGCGTATTGGGCAAAAGCCTCCCAGTCGGTCCAGATCTTTTCGATCTTGCTCTTGGAAATCCCGTTTTTCGAACAACCCTCGGTGAACTTTACCTTAAGTTCGTCCATCATCTTCTTAATCTTCTTTCCCATTGCTTTACGAAGCGAATCGGCTTCACCTCGGGTAAAGCCGGCCAGCTTCCTGGAAAGTAACATTACCTGCTCCTGGTAAACAGTAATTCCATAGGTGTCCTTGAGGGTCTCCTCCATCTCCGGGAGGTCATATTCAATCTTCTCATGGCCATGTTTCCGCTTGATAAAGCTTGGAATATATTCCATGGGTCCGGGTCGGTAGAGCGCATTCATGGCAATGAGATCCTCAAAGCGGTTGGGCTTCAGGTCCTTCAGGTATTTTTTCATACCCGGGGATTCGAACTGGAAAAGCCCGGTAGTCTCTCCCCGTGAATAAAGGTCAAAGGTGGGAACATCATCCATGGCGAGATGATCGATATCCACGGTAATGCCCCTGGAATCCTCGATATTGGCAATGGCGTCCTTAATGATGGACAGGGTTTTTAGTCCCAGGAAATCCATCTTGAGCATGCCCACATCCTCTACGAAATGTCCATCAAACTGGGTAACTAAAAGATTCGAATCCTTAAATTTGCAGACAGGCAGGTGTTGGGTCAGGTCGTTTCGCCCGATGATTACGCCACAGGCATGCAGGCCAGTTTGCCTGACCGATCCTTCGAGTCGCTCTGCAATGCGAAGGGTGTTGGAAATAAGGGGGTTATTTGAGCTTCGCTCGGCATTTAATTCAGGCACCTCCTCATAAGCCTTACTCAGTGTGGTTCCCGGACGCTCAGGTACAAGTTTTGAAAGACGATCAGCTTCGGGGAGAGGTAATTTCTGGATGCGCGCAACGTCTCTTATGGCCATTTTTGCAGCCATGGTCCCAAAAGTAATGATATGGGCCACCCGCTCATGTCCATATTTATTCACCACCCATCGAAGCACTTCTTCCCGGCCATCTTCGTCAAAGTCGATGTCGATATCAGGCATTGAGATTCGGTCCGGATTCAGAAACCTTTCGAAGAGCAGGTCATACTTGATGGGGTCGATGTCAGTGATCTTCAAGCAGTAGGCTACAGCCGATCCCGCTGCCGATCCCCGCCCCGGTCCGACCGACACACCCATTTCCCTGGCAGCTGCAATAAAATCCTGTACAATCAGAAAGTAACCCGGGAATCCCATTCTCTGAATGGTTCCCAATTCAAAGTCGATACGTTCCCTGATATCATCACTTATTGTTTCATACCTGAGTTTTGCTCCTTCATAGCTAAGGTGCTTCAGGTATTCATCCTCATTGTCAAAGCCTTCAGGGAGTGGGTAAAAGGGCATTACGGGATCAGAATTCAGTTCGTATTCCTCTACCTTATCTGCTACCTCAATTGTGTTCATCAGGATGTCGGGGTGGTCAGAAAAGACATCTCCCATTTCAGCCTGAGTCTTGAACCATTCCTGCCGGGTATAGCGCATTCGCTTGGGATCATCCAGATCTCTTCCGGTATTGAGACAGATCAGGTGATCATGTGCTTCCGCATCATCCATATCCACAAAGTGCACATCATTGGATGCCACACATTTCACGCCATGCTTTTTCCCCAGCTCAAGCAGGGTCCGGTTCACATAAACCTGGTCGTCAAATACAAGTTTATTTAAATCAGGATCGCTGGACTGGTGACGCTGCATCTCCAGGTAGAAATCTTCTCCGAAAATCCGCTTATATTCAAAAAGCACTTTCTCGGCCTCTTCAACGCTCCTGTGCATGATGGCCTGGGGAATTTCCCCTCCCAGGCATGCAGAGAGACAGATCACCCCTTCACTGTACTTCTCCAGGAGTTCCCGATCGATTCTGGGTTTGTAATAAAAACCTTCGGTCCACCCGAGCGAGATCATGATTGTGAGGTTCTTGTAACCCACTTGGTTTTTGGCCAGCAATACGATATGATCCATACCATCCAGGTTCTTGTCCTCTTTGGTATGCCTTGAACGACGGGCAATATATGCTTCACAACCAATGATGGGTTTGATGCCTCGCTTGGTGGCCTCATTGTGGAATAACTTGACACCGAACATATTTCCGTGATCGGTGATGGCCGCCGCCCTCATTCCGTCGTCGATTGCTTTCTTAAGCAGGTTGGGGATACTGGCGGCACCGTCGAGAATTGAATATTGGGTATGGACATGCAGATGGCAGAATTCCAGCTCCTCATCTGTGCTTTGAGTTAAGTCGGGTTCGCTCTCTAAGCTTGCTTCTGCTTCAGGTTCTAAACCGGGTTCAGGGAGTGCACCTGGTGAGGGGCTATCCCAATTAGATGAATGTGAAAGGCCAAAGGATTTTACCTTCCCCTGATTTTTGGAGATAAAGATTTGATAATGTTCGGGGCTGACCTGCATCGATTCGGGGGGAATCACCTTCAACCTGAGCAGTTCCAGGAAGCAGCGAGTGGTGGCCTCCACATCAGCAGCTGCATTGTGCGCTTCAGAAAATTGTTCTTCGAACAGGAACTCATAGAGCTCCATCAGTTTTGGAGGTTTGAATTTTCCTCCCCTTCCCCCGGTTAATTTGAGGTAGTCGGTGCTGGAACGCATGGTGCAGACCTGCTGCAAATCCAGAAAATTGGTCTCAATCCCACTCCTGATGAATTCTGCTCCCAGGGCATTCATGTCAAAGCGGATGTTATGCCCTATCAGGATGCTGGATTGTTCGAGCGATTTGTTGAAAATGGATAATGCCTCAGCAAGGGGGATACCTTCACTTTTTGCCTTTTCTGTGGAGATTCCATGTACCTTTTCAGCCGAATAGGGAATTTCAAAACCATCAGGGCGTATCAACACATTATGATTCCCGGTCAGTTCCCCGGTTTCGTCATGCAATTGCCAGGCAATCTGCACTACTCTTGGCCAGTTATCTACTTCATTAACAGGCGCGTTGTCCCGTTTGGGGAGGCCTGTTGTCTCGGTGTCGAATATTAAAAACATCAAGGGTAAAGTTAGGGGAATTAGGTCCACGAAAAACCCATGTTAATAAATTATTGGCAGGATTATTGCTTACTCATAGGCGATGAGAAATTTGAACATATACTTGTTGGGGCTGGTCTTGGGAGTAATTCTTTTCCCGATACAGTCAGAAGCTCAATCGCTACCTGAAAATAAAGGTGCGCAGATGACAAAAAAGAGCATTGCTCTGAATCTCTATCCAAACCCATGTAATGGTGAATTCAGGATTGATATAGATCTGGAAAATAAGGTCGAACTTCGTGTCAAACTTTTCGATATGACCGGAAAGCTGGTGGAGGATCTCTCGGGCGAAGTGAGTTTTGAATCGGGAAAGGTCTCAGGTGATATCAAATTGAAGGATATTAAGTCCGGGATTTACTTCCTGAGGGTTGAGAGCGGTAAGCGATCAGGGGCCAAGAAAATCGTGATCCGTTGAGCCCGGATTTAGCGTTTGGACACTGATCCTTGATCACTATCTACATACTTGGCGCTTAAAGGGGCTTAAATTATCAGCGATTCCGCTTGTAAATTATTCTAAATCTTTGCAGGTTATCCGATTAATGCTACCTTTGCGACGCTTAAAATGTAGGTATTTAATCATTTAAATTTAAAAGAGTATGCCAGCAAAAATCAGATTGCAAAGACAGGGTCGTAAATTTCATGCGATCTACTCTATTGTAGTTGCTGATAGCAGGGCGCCACGTGATGGTAAATTTA
>JAOZLK010000318.1 GCA_029934875.1 Bacteroidales bacterium
GAAATCACTAAGGATCCACTGGGCAAAATGATCTGCATCCTCTACAGGGAGTTTAACCACCGTGTAGAAAGCTCCCTTGGGTGTGGGGCAAATAACCCCGGGGATTTCATTCAGGGCCCCCACCAGGAAGTTGCGTCGCTGGATATACTCTTCATATACCTCCTTAAAATAGGAAGGAGGCGTATCCAGTGCTGCTTCACCGGCCACCTGTCCGTATGAGGGTGGACTGAGCCTTGCCTGGGCAAATTTAAGGGCAGTGGAAATCACCGCCTTATTTTTTGAAACCAGGGTTCCCACACGCACACCACACATGTTATAACGCTTCGATACAGAATCAAACATCACCACGTGCTCTTCCAAACCCTTCAGGTTCATGGCCGGAAAGTGAGTCTCCCCATCATAGCAGAATTCCCTGTATACCTCATCCGAGAAAAGGTAGAGATCATGCTTCTTTACGATTTTCCCCAGCATCTCCAACTCCTTCTTCGAGTAAAGGTAGCCAGTGGGATTATTGGGGTTGCATATGAGGATCCCCCTGGTCTTTGGGGTAATCACTTTTTCAAACTCCTCGATGGGGGGAAGGGCGAATCCATTTTCGATTCCCGAGGTAATGGGAACCACCGTAACCCCCGCTGCCACCGAGAATCCATTGTAGTTGGCATAGAAGGGCTCCGGAACAATGAGCTCTTCACCTGGGTTAATGGTCGACATCAGCGCAAAGGTGATTGCTTCCGATCCTCCTGTGGTTACCAGCATCTCGGTGTGGTCCACATCGATCCCGATTCCCTGGTAGAATGTTGCCAGCTTGCGGCGGTAGCTTTCATTTCCGGCCGAGTGACTGTACTCAATCACTTCTTCATCCATGTTTTTCACAGCCTCCCTTGCCACTTCCGGTGTCTTGATGTCGGGCTGACCGATATTGAGGTGATAAACTTTTCTTCCCTTTTTTTTGGCCTCCTCGGCATAGGGAACCAGTCTCCTGATGGGAGAGGCTGGCATTTGTTCTCCTTTTTTTGAAATTTCTGGCATGATTATTCTTGGTTTTCGATGACTTTTCCTTTAATCTGTAATTTTACCGGCGAGTTGGTAGCACTTGAGTAGACATAAAGAGATTTGAAAAAAGTGCCTGCCTGGGCGGTATTGTATTTTACTGTGATTTCACCTGTTGCTTCTGCATCGATGGGCTCTCTGGGCCACGCCGGAACTGTACACCCGCATGTGGAACGCACCCGGTTGATCACGAAGGGCTCACTTCCAATGTTCTTAAAAGCAAAGGTCCAGCTGCCATCCCCATCTTCGGGAATCTCACCATAGTCGTGCAGCACCTCATCAAACCAGATTTCCACTCCCTGTCCTTTTGCTTTCTGCTCCGGGTTTTCATTGCATCCTCCTGCGCTTAAAAAGGCAAGGATGCCAATGCATATAATCCATGAGATTCTCATATTTCTCCTCTTAGAAAAACAAAAGTACTGCATTTTCACGAAGCAGAATATGATAAAGAGCATTTCCTTTCTGAATCCAGAATCCTTACATTTGATTACAGCCACCAAAAGCAAAATCCTAAGACCGGAAGAATGAGAAAGACCAGGCTGGAAATTAAGGATCAAAAAATCCTTGAGGAGATATTGGCAGGAGCCATCATTTGCAGGGTGGCTATGATGGATGGGGAATTGCCTTACATTGTACCCTTTAATTATGGATACAGGGATGGATGCATTTACATCCATTCGGCCCCGGAAGGCAAGAAGATCGACCTGATCGGGAAGAATAAGCAGGTGTGCTTCGAAGTAGAGGATGAGATAGAGATCGAAGAAGGCAAGCAGGCCTGTAGCTGGACCACCAGCTACCGTTCAATAGTGGGTTATGGCAGCATCGAGATCCTGACAGATGACCAGAGTAAACAGGAGGGCCTTGAGATCATCATGGCCCAGCACGGGGCCCCGAATCTGCTTGAATTCAATGCAAAGAACCTGGAGAGGATGGTGATACTGAAACTAACTATATCCTCCCTAAGCGGAAAGCAGTCCTCTAACTGGAATAAGCCCTGAAACTCTAATAAGCAGCTTCAATATTCCATACAAAAGCGCGGATACCCACGTCCTTGTTTTCTTCATCCAGGCGACGAACACCAACCAGGACAGCGTCGATGCTTTCATCCTCCATAACAGCCATCCTGGCCATATTCTGTTCCGGCCAGGTATGGGTGTTCATATGAGGGGGGCCATCCACGCTGCCCCGGCCTGTAAGGTCGGTCCAGCGTGTAAATCCCTTGATCTTAAGTTTCTCGAACAGGTATTCTACCTTTTCGGTATGTGCCTGGTTATATACGATAAATACTGCTTTCATGGCTATATATTTTCGGCCAGGGCTTCCTCCTGTCCATTCATAAAATCATACTTGACTTTTTTTGTCCGCTTCTCACTTCTTCTGAGCATTATGTGGTATACCACCGGTATAAGTACCAGTGTTACGATGGTGGAGAAGATAAGGCCTCCGATCACTGCAATCCCCATGGGACTCCAGATTTCCGATCCGGATCCGGTGCTCATGGCCAGAGGAAGCATCCCAAGAATGGTGGTCAGGGAGGTCATCAATACAGGACGAAGCCTGGATTTTCCCGACACTACGATGGCGTCAGACAGGTTCAGTCCACGTTCACGCTGCAGGTTTATGTAGTCTACCAGTACAATGGCATTTTTCACCACGATTCCAACAAGCATCACGCCACCTACCATGGATATTACACTCATGGTGGTTCCTGTAACCAGGTGGGCCATGATTACCCCGGTGAATGCAAAGGGAATGGAGAACATGATTATGAAGGGCATTCTCATGGATTCGAACTGACTGGCCATTACCAGGTAGGTGAGTACCAGGCTGAGAAGTAAGAGGAGCATCAGGTCCTTCATGGAATCCTGCATATCCTGCACTGCCCCTCCCATCTGGATGCTCACATCTGATGGGACCTCCATGGCATCTATTTTAGTCTGTATTTCCGCGGCCATCTTATTCAAAGGAACTTTGTATGGAGTGATAGACACTGTAACTATTCTTTCCCGGTTCTTACGTTCGATGTTGGGAGGCGACCAGTCCTCTTCGATCTCTGCCACTTCACCCAGTCTGATCACCTGCTTATTTATATTAACAAGGGCGATGTCGTTGAGCTTGGAGAGGGAATTACGTTCCTCTTCCATGAAACGCAGTACAATATCGTATTCATCACCTTCCTCGCGGTAGCGACTCAGGTAGGGGCCTTCCACCCTGTTGCGAACGGCATTGGCCATACTATAAGTATTGAGACCATGCTGGGCCATTTTCTCCCTGTCAGGAATGATTTGGAGCTGAGGTTTTGATGGGTCCCGGCTTACATTGATGTTGCTTGCACCCTGGATTGATTTTACACTGTCGGCCAAAGCATTGGCAAGTATTGAAGTGGCGTCAAAATCGTAACCGTAGATCTCCACCACCACATTGTTTTCGGTGGTGCCTCCCATGCCGCCATTGGGGACCACATCCACATTGACAATTTCGGGAATGGTCGCAAGAAATTCCCTTAGGGCATTGGCCAGGTCCCAAACATCGCGCTCCCTGGTTTCGATGTCGGTGAGGGTGAAGTTGATGTTGATCCGGTGAGATCCCGATTCCATAAAGAGAGACATAATCCCCCCCTGGTCGTCCGATCCGGAAGAGGTGTAATAGAATTTGGCTTCCGGCATTTTTTCTGCAATAAATGCATCCACCTTGCGCGCCACCTTGGTCGTTTCATCCACCCGGAGACCGGTTTGCAGTTCAATGGCTGCTGTCATGGATCCCTGGTCAGCTTCAGGCATAAACTCAAATCCCATTCCACCCGCCATCATCAATGATCCAATGAAAATGGCAAAGGCGATGATCAAGGTCCCCCATCTGAAGCGAAGGGCTACTTTAAGAGACCTCTCATAGAAATTATCCAGCCGGTCGAGAAAACGTCCGATGGTATTGTCGTAACTGTTCTTACGAACCTTTTTGGGTTTCTTTCGCAGCCTCATCATCTTGGAAGCCAGCATGGGAGTGAGAGTGATGGCGCTTATTGTAGAAGTTACTACAGTGATGGAGACAATGTATCCCAGGGGTCGGAAAAGTTCACCTGTCATCCCTCCAATCAGGGTCAGCGGCAGGAATACCGCTACCACGGTGAGAGTAGTTACAATCACAGCCAACCAAACCTCGTTGGTTGCATAAATGGCTGCTTCCCTGGGCTGGCTTCCCCGCTCCACGTGTTTGGTGATATTCTCCAATACCACAATGGCATCATCCACCACCATGCCGATTGCAATGGATAGCGATGACAGGGCAATGATATTGATAGAACTCCCGGAAATGTAGAGATAGATAAATGAGACAATGAGAGATATGGGAATGGTGAGGATTACGATAAATGTTGCCCTCCATCGACCCAGGAAGAAGAGAACCACCAGGATCACCGCAAAGCCGGCATACATCAGGGTGGAAGACAGGTTATTGATGGAGTCGGAAATAAATTCTGAGGAATCGAAGAAGGTAATAATCTCTACATCCTCCGGAAGTGATTCCATGAGCTCCGGCATGGCCGCCTGGATATCCTGGCATACCTGCACGGTGTTGGCACCCGATTGCTTCTGGATGATAATCCGCATTCCGGTTTTGCCATTCAGCCGCTCATCCAGGGAGACATCCCGAAGGGTGTCCTTTATGCTAGCCACATCCCTCAGATAAATGGTTTGCCCCTTAAAACTGGCCAGCACAATGTTATCAAGAACATCGCTGGAAGGGAATTCCCCTTTAATTCTTAAGGGATAATCCATCAGTCCCATTTCGATGTTCCCGGCAGGAAGGTTCAGGTTCTCTGAATTCAGTACACCTGCAATCATCTCCACGGTGAGATTGTAGGATTCCATTTTTCGCGGGTCAATGTCAATCTGGATCTCCCTCCCGGGGGCCCCCATAAGTCCAACAGAACCAACCCCGTCGATACGGTTCAGGGTATTCACAATTTTTTCGTCCAGTATCTTGGCGATGGCGGGGAAACTCTCCTCGGCTGTAACCCCGTAGAACAGAACGGGCATAGCACTTGAACTGAATTTGAACAGGGCTGGTTTATCTACCTCCTCTGGCAAAAATTGCTCTGCAAAACTGATGGCATCCCGCATTTCGTTAGATGCTTCATCCAGGTTGGTGCCCCATTCGAATTCACATACCACGATAGACATATTGTCGCGGGATGTGGATGTAATGTTCTTCAGGTTTCCCACCGAGTTCAGATTGTCTTCAATGGTACGCGTAACATTGGTCTCAATATCGGCAGCACTTGCACCCGCGTAGGTGGTGATCACCGAAATGGCCGGGAAATCGATGTCAGGGTAGAAATCGATGGGCAACTTGTTCAGGGAGTAAAATCCCATGACAAGCAATGCCACAAAGATCATGATTGTTGTGATCGGTCGTTTGACCGCGTTTCCGTAGATGCTCATTTTTCCTTGCTTTAATATATTAGTCCGTCACCACGTTCACAGGAGCCCCGTTTTCCAGGTGGCTATGACCTGCAATAATCAGGCTCTCGCCTCCTTTAATCTGCGGAGAAGCAATCTCCAGCTGGTCATCCTGCCGGTTTAAAATGGAGACAGTCACTCTAAGGGCGCTTCCATTCTCGTTAAGCATCACATAACGCTCATTGGTTCCTGATTGCTGAAGAACGGCAATGGCCGGTACAA
>JAOZLK010000319.1 GCA_029934875.1 Bacteroidales bacterium
TCGACTCCCCGTAAAATGACATCATTATAAAAGAAGTAGTTACGGTCCTTATTTTCCTTATACTGGATGAAACGTGAGTGGGAAAATTCACATGTACTTAACGCCGTTTGGACGGGTAACTGTATGTATAAATGTATGATATTAAAATAAATCCCTCGTAAATATTTAATTTACAAGGGATTATGCGTATTACTTGTGGAGCTGCGGGGAGTCGAACCCCGGTCCAAACGAGAAACCCATATGCTTTCTACATGTGTAGCCAATCTTTAATTGTAGGGAAGGAGCCAGCGAAAGGCTACAAACTCAATCCTTAGTCTCCTTTATTTCGCCAATGGGCCGGGACCTCCCAAAGGCTATCCTTGCTTTGCTTGTGCCCCATATACTACTGCCAACCAGGAGGAAACAGCAGCGGAACATCTCGTCCTCAGTCTCTAAGACCGGGATTAGGTTAATTTTACTGAGTAAAATTAAGCAGCGAGAGCATAGTTATTATCGCCAATTATAAGTGTGAAATCTGGGATTAACGAGCCATATTCCCACGCTCGACATGCTTACATACCGATTAATCCCGCTGTCAAATCCATCTCAGCCCCGGTATTTGCGTGTAAAATTACTAATTCCGGACAATAAATGGACATAAGACCCAAAGGATTTGAGAAGCTTTCTTTTTCAAATTTGAGAAACAGACAAATCGGGTTTGTCTCAGAAACTTGACTCGTATCTCTTACAGGCATAACTTGTATAAAGATATTGATTCTGATTCATGCGGAAACTCGGCTTCCTCTTTTTGTCCGGTCTGTGCCTTTGCCTTTCCTCCCACGGGAAGATTCTGCATGTGCCCAACACTTATCCAACGATACAGCTGGCTGTGGATGCGGCGGGCCCTGGTGATACAGTGCTGGTGAGTGAAGGCCGTTATTTTGAAAATGTGCGCATGGGTGGAAAGCCAATGGTGCTGGGCTCTCGTTTTATCCTGGATGGCGATACAGCACATATCGGCCGGACCATCATCGACGGGAGCCGCTTCACCGACAGCCTGATGCAAAGCACCCTTACCCTGCATTCCTGGAATGATACCATGATGGTGGTACGCGGGCTCACCATCACCGGGGGCGGGGGATCGAAAACCATGGTCGGAACTCTGGTACACTGGCTGGGTGGGGACATCCATGCCTTTGATGTGGGGGCACGAATCGAGGACAACATCATTGAGGGCAACCGGCTGAGCTATCCGCTGAGAGTGAATACGGGTGGTGGAATGATGGCCACCAGCGGACCGGGGCAATACCTCCTGATCCGTAACAACCTGTTTAGAGACAACCATATCGAAACAGCCATGGAGGCCGATGGTGCGGGCTTTATGCTGGGCATCACCGACGGAGGCTTTATGCTGTGCGAAGGGAACAGCATCCTCAACAACAGCATTAAAGGGACCGGACCACACTTTTGCCATGGTGGCGGGGTTTCCCTCTTCGGTGTACAGCCTGCCGGTTCCCGTCTCCTCTTTCGAAACAACCTGGTAGCCGGGAACAGCGTGGAAGTCTGGCCCGGAGGCGACTATAAAAAGGCGGCAGGCGGAGGACTCATGATCATCCTCCATGACTATGGGCACAGGCCAAAGGCCCAAGCTCCCTTCCTTATGATTACCGGCAATGTGATCAGAGATAACCATACTTCAAAAACGGGAGGTGCCATCTATCTGAGCACAAACTATGATGACTCCAGGAGATCCAGTCCCGTATGCCCCCAGGTATGGATCTCGGGGAATTCAATAAGCGGCAACCATTCGGAAAAAGGACCGGGATTTTACAACTATGAAGGCTACCCCATTCTTATCAATAACCTCATGGACAACTGCAGGGAAGGAGAGCCCATGCGGGAATTCTGGAATGTGGACAATAACTATTCCTTCCGAAACAAGGGGATCATCAACATATTTAATAATGAGCTAAGTGCGAAGCAGGACAGCATTACGGGCATCAGGGAAGAATATCCGGTGGTATATTCCTTTGCTCATAAGTGGAAGGTGACGAAAGCATCCTCGGGAGAAATCAGTATGCGTCTTCTTCCCCCTCCGTGGCGTAACTGGTGGGCCATTTGCATCTATGCATTTTTCTTTGCCTTCTTTCTCTGGCTTTACCGGCGTTATCTGTTCTACCGTTTTAACCTGCAGGCCGCCCTGAAGCTTGAACGGGCCGAGAAAGAGCAGATCAGTCACCTGGACCAGGTCCGTTCACGGTTTTTCGCCAACATCAGCCATGAGTTCAGAACCCCCCTCACCCTCATCGCCGGTCCCCTGGAAGAGTTAATTGAGAATGGGAAGCTCTCCAGCAAAGAAAGCAGCTCACTGCACCTGATGCAACGGAATGTGAACAGGCTGCATCAACTGATCCGGCAGCTACTCGAGATGGCCCGCCTGGAAGCAGGAGCCTCCAGGCTGAGTGTGGCCCCCGGCTCTTTCTCTGAACTGGTCAAGGGCCTTGCCGCCTCTTACCAGTCCCTGGCAGAGAAAAGATCCATGAACTATGTATGCCGGGTGAGCGATGATCCGGAGCAGCTCTATTTCGACAGCGACAAAGTGGAGAAAATCCTGACCAATCTCATTTCCAATGCCTTAAAATTCGCCGGGGAAGGAAGTCGGGTGGAAGTGGAGCTGAGCTATCACAGCTGCAGTAAGGAAATCTGTACGGCAGTAGTGAAGGTAAGCGATAGCGGTCCTGGCATGGAGGAAGAAGAACTTGCCCATATCTTTGACCGCTTCTTCAGGGCTGCAAACACCCACAAGAGCGACCAGGAAGGATCAGGCATCGGCCTGGCCCTGGTCAAGGACCTGGTGGAACTCTACCGGGGAGAAATCAGGGTGGAAAGCAGTCCCGGGGAGGGCAGTTGCTTTACCGTGGAACTTCCCGCCGGGAAATCCCAGTTTAGAAAAAATGAAGTAGCTGTTTCGGATACAAATCCGGAAAACAGAGGAATTGAGGCACTGTTCGCCGGGGAAAATATGGAAAGGGATGAGCCCGGGAAAGACGGTCAAAAGATGCAAGGCACTGCTTATGATTCTCTACCACTTGTACTTCTCGCAGAAGACAATGCCGACCTGCGGAGCTTCATTACCACCCGGCTGTCAGGTCAGATGAGCATGCTGGAGGCTGAAAACGGGCGTATTGCCCTGGAGCTGGCCATTAAAAAACAGCCCGACCTGGTGGTTTCCGACCTGATGATGCCTGAGATGGATGGGGCCGAACTGGTTGAAGCGCTGCGGAATGACGAACGCACCTGCCACATTCCCCTGATCATGCTCACTGCCAGGGCCGATATGGAAAGCCGCCTTGATTGCTTTGAAAAAGGTTCAGATGCCTTCATGGAGAAACCCTTCTCGATCGAAGAGCTTCAAACTCGCATTCACGCACTCATCCGCCGAAGAAGGAGCCTGCAGGAAAGATCACTTCAAGCCTTTCTTCCACCTTCAGCAGACCAGGACAATCCTTCCTTCAGTGACCTCTTCCTGGAGAAATTGGCTTCCTGCATGCAAAAGGGTCTCTTAGACCCGGCCCTGAACGTGGAGGAGCTGAGCAGGAAGATGAGCATGAGCCGTGTGCAACTCTACCGAAAGGTTAGTCACCTGACGGGATATAACCCGGGGGAACTTATACGAAACACCAGGCTTGAAGCTGCAGCACGTATGTTCCGCAATGGCCATGACAACGTTATTCGGGTGATGCTTGAAGTAGGCTACAACAATGCTTCCAATTTTGCATCCATCTTCAAAAAACGCTTCGGCCAGAATCCCTCCGAATACATGCGAAATAAACAAAAACTGAACCAATAAAACTACTATGATGAAACATCTTGCTTTGACCTTTGTGACAGCCCTTTTTATGGCTGCCTGTATCATTATTGACACTGTTGAATTCTCCGGCGATTTAAGCCTGGGGGAAGTTGCAGAGGGAACACTGGAGCTGGAAACTCCTGACACTTTCTATTTCGATTTTATTGCAGACACCTACATTTACGGAGTATGTGACCAGTTAACGGTCGATGTGGTGGTTACCCTATACGACTCGGCTGGGGCTTCACTGGGGAATTTTGACGGACCAGGGGAGGGTCCCGAGGAGTTCTTTTATGAGATCACCGAGGCGGGAAAGTACAAACTGGAGATCGCTCCCTTTGAGAAGAAGACTGGCGACTATACCCTGGAGCTGAAGATCGTGGAGGCGATTGCCACTGATCCGGCCAAACGGGCCGACCAGCTAATGTATCCCTATACGGGCGATGAGGTGCCGGGAGGCGTGATTGGTGTGGTCAGGGACGGAGAGCTGATCTTCTCCAAAGCCTACGGAATGGCCGACCTCACCTATGGGATACCTTACTCTGTGGGTACTCCATCCAACATTGGTTCTGTATCAAAGCAGTTTACTGCCATGGCCATCCTGCTGCTCGAGCAGGAGGGAAAGCTGTCGCTGGACGACGATGTCCGTAAATACATTCCCGAACTGCCCGACCTGGGCAAGGTGGTGAAAATCAAAAACATGCTTAACCACACCAACGGCTTCCGAGAGGTGTTCAATTTGATGCCCATGACCGGTTGGAAAGGGGAGGATGTACTTCGGCGCGAAGAAGTGATCGAGATCCTCAAACGCCAGGAAGAGCTGCAGGCGGCCCCGGGAGAGGAGTATAATTACAACAACTCTGCCTTTATTATGCTGGCCGGGATTGTGGAAAGGATCAGCGGACAGACCTTCCCCGATTTTATGGAGGAGCATGTATTTGCACCCCTGGGGATGAACTCCACCATGGTCAGGACCAATCCCACCACCATCGTTCCGGGAGCATCGCAGGGCTATTCACCCGATTCCACGGGATATAGGGAGTCAGGCGATCTCTACGCAGCTTACGGGGCAGGTGGCATCTATACCACGCCGGGCGATTTCGGTAAATGGATGGACAATTTTAATGACCCTGTGCTGGGAGGCAAAGATGTGATTGCCCGGCTGGTGACAGTCGATACCTTAAACAATGGCGATACCATGACTTATGCCCTGGGAATTGGAGTTGCTGAGTTCAGGGGTTTAATGTCCTATAGCCATGGAGGGGCCGATATTGCCCACCGTGCCTTTGCAATGTACTTCCCGGAGATCAATGCAGGGGTGGTAGCCATGAGCAACAACGCTAACTTTCCTGCTGGGAGGATCGCCAATACCATGGCTGAGGCCTTCTTCGCGGATGATTTGGAGATAGAAGAGGAAGATGTGGAGAATGAAGAAGGGGAAAAGACGGCGGAAAGCACAGAAGTGCTGGTGCCGAAAAGTTTGCTGCAAGCCTATGCCGGGAAATACATCATTGCCGGGATGGGTCTGGTCCTCGAGTACAGCGTAGTGGAAGGGAGGCTCATGAGTTCTGTTGAGGGTCAGGCAGATCGCTTTTTGACTCCCCTGTCCCAATCTGAATTCAAGTATGAAGGAGTGGAAGCCACTATAGTGTTCAAAACGGACGGAAAGGGAAAGGCAACAGGTGCGGTGCATTCCCAGGGCGGCCAGGATTATAATTTGGAAGCCCTTCCTCCCTATGAACCTTCTCAGGAAAAATTGCAAGCCTACGAAGGCAGCTACTTCAGCAAAGAACTGGATGTCTTCTATAAGCTGGAGATGCACGACAGCACCCTGGTACTCCTGATCAGGAATACACCGGAGATAAAATT
>JAOZLK010000320.1 GCA_029934875.1 Bacteroidales bacterium
TCCTACATCGGGGAGGTGGCCAATGATCTTACTGGAAAGGCAATGGTTAACCTTACCCTGGATGGAACGCTGAAGTATCCCCAGCTCAATGGGAACATATCTTTCTCAAAGGGTGCAGCAACCATTACCTACCTTAATACCAGGTATATTACCGACGATCAGGTGCGGATATATCGCAATAATTTTTACTTTGAGAACTTCAGAGCCGAGGACACATTCGGTCACCAGGCCCTTGTCAACGGATCGGTCTCCAATTTAAACCTGAAAGATTTCCATATTAATCTGAACATTGATGCAAACAACATCCAGTGCATGAATACAAGTTCCACCGACAATAAAATTTTTTATGGAAATTTCTTTGGTACGGGAAATGTAGAAATCAGCGGTCCTCCCAGCAATATCAGTTTAAAAATAAACGCCACTACTGAACAAAACACCGCCCTGTTCCTGCCCCTCTACAATGCCAGTGAAGTTGTGGCCAGCGACTTCCTGACATTTATTACTGTTACAGACGAGTCTGAAGAACCTGATCTCCCGGCCTTAGCTAACCTTGGAGGAATGGAGCTGGAACTGGAGATAGATGTAAGCAATGATGCTCTGGTTCAGTTGATATTTGATCCCAAAGTTGGTGATATCATTGAGACCAACGGGATAGGAAATATCAGAATCATGCTCGACAATGAGAAAGGGTTCGAAATGTTTGGGGAAGTGGTCCTGAGCCAGGGAGACTACCTCTTTACCCTGCAGAATGTGATCAATAAGAGGTTTAAAATTGAACCCGGGGGGAAAATCAACTTTAACGGTTCGCCCATGAATGCCACGGTTGACCTGGAGGCGATCTATACCACCCGGGCGGCTCCGTATAACCTGTATCCCGACAATGATGATAAAAAAGAAGCCCTGAAAAAGCGGATCCCGGTGGAGTGCAAGCTTGACCTGATTGGTGGGCTGCAGGCTCCTACGATAGGGATGGGAATAAATATGCCTACCGCCGATGCTGAAACCAAAAATCTGCTTGAAAACAGCACCAGTACTGATGAGGAGCTTATGAAGCAATTCCTGTCTCTCCTGGTTATCAATAACTTCTATTCTGTTTCAGGTTTCGAAGCCCAGGACCTGGGAACGCCCAGCGCTCTTGCTGGAGTTACTGCCAGCGAACTACTTTCCAACCAGCTGAGTAACTGGCTCTCCCAGATTAGTGACGATTTTGATATTGGTATAAATTATCGCCCGGGTGACCAGGTTACAAGGGATGAAGTTGAAGTGGCACTCTCGACCCAGTTACTGAATGACCGCATAATTATCAGCGGGAATTTGGATATGGGTGGTACTGATACCAATCCATCCGTGGGGGATGCCAGCAATCCTTATATAATGGGAGATTTCGATGTGGAGTTCATGGTTACCGATAACGTTAGCATTTTTGCCTTCAACCGTGCCCGGGATGAATTGCACTTTGATACTGACCCTTACAAGCAGGGTATAGGCATCTCCTACAAGGAGGAATTCGACAACCTGAACCAACTTTTTTTGCGCTATAAGAAGGGCCTTGCCAACCGGAAAAAGAAGCGGAAAAAAAAGAATGATCCGGAATTGGATGAGTAAATGTTTTCTATCTTTGTCCACTTAAATTAACTTTCAAAAGATAGATTATGTTTATAGTAATGGTTGTTGTCTTTGTTCTTGGCTACCTGGCCATAGCCCTTGAACATCCCCTTCACATTGATAAGGCAGTTCCTGCCCTGGCCATTGGTACCCTCCTCTGGGTTCTCTACATTTTTGGAGCATATGATATTTTTTCTGCCGGCCTGAGTGAGGCATGGAACTCTTATGCACATGACGGACATGGAGCAGAGGCCGAGCATGGAATTAAAGATATGCGTCACTTCATTGTTGACAAAGAAATCATTCACCACCTGGGTGAGATTTCAGAAATTCTTTTCTTTCTCCTTGGTGCCATGACTATTGTTGAGGTAATCGACAAGCACGATGGGTTTAAAATTATTACCGACAAGATCAAAACTCTCAAAAAGGTGAAGCTTCTGTGGATTCTCAGTGTCCTTACCTTTTTCATGTCTGCTGCACTGGACAATCTGACAACTACCATCGTCATGGTTGCCCTTCTCCGCAAGTTGATTTCTGACAAGGAAACAAGGTGGTTCTTCGCCTCCATGGTTGTTCTGGCTGCCAATGCAGGTGGGGCCTGGTCTCCCATTGGAGATGTGACCACCATTATGCTCTGGATAGGCGGGCAGGTTACTGCAGGCGCTATCATCACCCGGGTGATCGTTCCAAGTCTCTTCACAATGATTGTCCCGCTTGCAGTGCTTAGCTTTACTATGAAAGGAAGTGTAACGCGCCCTGAAATAGATAGCAATCAAAAAATTTACACCACTGCTTTTGAACGCAAACTATTCCTGATTTTGGGTGTTTCAGGGCTTCTTTTTGTTCCGGTATTTAAGACTGTGACCCATCTTCCTCCATACATGGGTATGCTTCTCTCCCTTGCAATAATCTGGCTTGTCTCAGAACTTATGCACAAAGACAAACCTGAAGAGTACAGGAAACGTCTCAGGGTAAACCACATCCTTGCACATGTGGATACACCCACCATTTTTTTCTTCCTGGGGATTCTATCAGCCGTTGCTGCGCTTCAAAGTGCCGGACAACTAACCCTCATGGCAACATGGCTGGATGCAAACCTGGGCAATATCTTCCTTATAGATATGGCCATCGGAGTACTTTCCGCCATTGTTGATAATGTTCCCCTGGTGGCTGGAGCCATGGGTATGTACCCCATCGAAGATGCTGCCAGTATTGCTGCAATGACAGATCCGGCAGCCATTGCCTATGCCGGCAACTTTGTTCAGGACGGACTTTTCTGGGAATTCCTGGCCTACTGTGCCGGAACAGGCGGTAGCATCCTGATCATCGGTTCTGCAGCCGGAGTGGCTGCCATGGGTATGGAAAAGATCGATTTCATATGGTATCTGAAAAAGATTTCCCTGCTGGCTCTTCTCGGTTATGTGTCCGGTGCAGCAGTCTATTATCTGCAGACACTTATCCTTCACCATTAGTGGTCCGGGCTTGAGCTGTTGATAAAAGAGCTAATTCTTTAATATCGGGATATACTAGCCAAAAGTATATCCCGTTATTTTGTTATATATTCGGCTAAAATATTTTTTCTCATGATAAGCTTGATTTTTTTACAAGTTAGCAACCTGGATACAAATAGCATACAGGGCACATCCACAGAGTCCTTTATCGACATAGCCCTGAAGGGAGGATGGGTTATGCTGCCCATTGTATTTCTCAGTTTTATAGCGGTTTACATCTTCTTTGAACGGTGGTTTGCCATTAAGAGAGCTGCCAGGGTAGATCAGAATTTCATGAACAGGATCAAAGACTACATCATGGACGGAAAGGTTGACTCGGCCCGTGCATTGTGCCAGTCCACCGAAAATCCAGTAGCCAGGATGATTGAGAAAGGTATCAGCCGGATCGGACGTCCACTGAACGATGTGAATGCAGCCATTGAAAATGTGGGTAAGCTGGAGATCTATAAATTGGAAAAGGGTCTACCCACCCTTGCCACGGTAGCAGGCGGCGCCCCCATGATTGGTTTTCTTGGAACTGTAATTGGGATGGTACAGGCCTTTCACCAAATGTCCACTGCCGGAAACAATATTGATGTAAGTCAGCTCTCGGGCGGAATATACACCGCTTTAATCACCACTGTTGCAGGTTTGATCGTAGGTATTATCGCCTACTTCGCCTACAATACCCTGGTGGCAAGGGTTGATAAGGTAATCAATAACATGGAGGCTGGAGCCTCCGAATTTATCGACCTGCTTAACGAACCCGCAAAATAGAAATCCGTGGCGCTGAAGTCAAAAAATAGGGTGTTGGACAATTTTGCCATGTCGGGAATGACCGACATTGTATTTCTATTGCTCATTTTCTTCATGCTCACATCCACCCTCATTGCACCCAATGCGCTGAAGATGCTTCTGCCCAGCCGGGGACAGGTTACCATTCAGACCGAATCACAGATTCCAACAATTACTATTCACAGCGGGAGTCGAATCACTGTTGATGGCCAAACCATTAGCCTGAATGAGCTTGGCCCGATTCTTGAAAATAAACTTTCAGGTATTCAGGATCCCACCATCAAGGTGCTTACCGCCCCATCAGTTTCTGTTGGTGATGCGGTGCAGATCATGAATGTTGCGGCGGAAAGAGACTATACCGTGGTTCTAAAACAGTTGTAATGGCACTGGAATCAAGAAATAAGACAAATAAGAACTTTGCCATGTCGGGAATGACCGACATCGTCTTCCTGCTGCTGATCTTTTTCATGCTCACATCCACCCTCATCGTGCCTGCTGCCCAGGACCTGGAGCTGCCGGAAAGCAACAACCAGACCCAGTCCAATCCTGCCCTGGTAGTTTCCATTGCTCCTGACCGATCCATCTGGGTGGATGACCAATCCTATAATCTCAATGAACTGGAGGGAGTTTTAAGAAAAAAACTTGAGAGTTATGGCGAAGCCCCTACAGTGAGGTTGAACGCCGATAAAAACCTGAATATGGAGGAGGTATTTGCCTTCCTGGATATTGCCAAACGCAATTCCTACAAGGTGATCCTTGGCACCCGACCCTCCAACTGATTGTTACCTGAAAACCATGAAGCTCAACAGAAGAGGCCTCATAGCAACCATAGTCTATCATACACTGCTGATCCTGCTGCTGGTGTTTGCCGGACTTACTTTTCCCGATCCTCCCCCGGAAGAAGCTGGGATTCTTGTGAATTTCGGGACAGATGACAGCGGTTTTGGTGACTTTGAACCCAAAGGAGATGATCAGCAGGCCGGTGAGCCGGAAGAGCCGGTGGTGGTGGAAGCAGAAGAGATTCCTGAAGAAATAGTCGCCCCCATACCTGAACCCGTCTATACACCACCCGAACCAACACCGGTGGATCAAACACAGGATGTGGAGGAGGTAAAGGTAAAAGAAGAACCCAAACCCACACCGGAGGAGCTGCAGCGCAAGAGAGAAGAACAAGAACGTATTCAGCAGGAACGCATTGAAAAGGAGCGCATTGAAAAGGAAAGGGTTGAACAGGAGAGGATTGAGCGGGAGAAGCGTGAGGAAGAAGAGCGCATTGAGCGGGAGAAGCAGGCCCAGGCCGAAAGAATTAATAATCTCGGAAAGAACGCATTTGGCAAGCAGGGAGTGGGCGAAACTGATGGACCGCAGGGAGTTAAAGAAGGCACGGATAGCCAGGGTGACCCCAATGGAAGTCCCGATGCGGAACTATATGACACAGGTAAGGGGCTTGGTGATGGTATATCATTTGGACTGGGTTCCAGAAGTGGAAATATTCCAAAGCCAGATTTATCTGGTTGCGAAGTAACATCCAAGATTGAAATTATCGTAGATATCCAGGTGGATAAGAGTGGAAAGGTTATTAGTGCAAGTATTCAGAAGGCTACATTTACTGATAACTGCATCAACGACATGGTGATCCAGGCAGCAAAACGAAGCCAGTTCTCCTCTGACGAGAGTGCCACCTTCCGCCAGACGGGCTGGATTAAATACATCATAGTACCTTAAGGTATTACTCTGCTTCAGGCACATGGTTTATTCCATTTTATCCATGGGAATAAACATATCCGCACTAAATATCTT
>JAOZLK010000321.1 GCA_029934875.1 Bacteroidales bacterium
CCGATATTGAAGAAAAAAAGCCATGGAATTCAACCCGTCTCTATGAGAATGGAATGTTATCGGAACCGCTTAAGACAAATATAGGGTATTTTGTCCTAAGTTGTAGTGCTAGAAGTAAACAAAATCCGGCCCTTGGTCAAAAATAAGTGACATTAAATTGTTTGCAAGCCTGCTTGCCCCGATTCTGAAGCGTTCAGAATTCAACCAGTCTTCCCCCAGGATCTCTTTCACAATGGCGTAATATAATATGGCTGTTTCTGCATCCGAGATCCCGCCTGCTGGTTTGATTCCGATCTTTTTACCTGTTTTGCCATAATATTCGCCGATCGCCTGGCACATGATTACCATCGCCTCGGGTGTAGCTCCAACTGGTATTTTACCTGTTGAGGTCTTTATGAAGTCAGCACCGGACCCGATGGCCAGAAATGAAGCTTTTCGGATCAATGAGTAGTCTTTCAGGCTTCCGGTTTCCAGAATTACCTTCAGATGAACCTCCCTGATCCGTTCTTTGATCACCTGTATTTCATACTCCACATATTCAAAGTCTTCCATCAGGAATTTGCCCACCGGCAGTACGATATCGACCTCATCAGCGCCCTGGCCGAGGGCCTGTTCAATCTCCATTACCTTTATGTTGGTGAAGGTCTGGGAAGCAGGGAAACCACCCCCCACCGTAGCAATATTTACCAGTGGATTAACCAGGTGCTCTTTAACTACCTGGACCAATTCGGGATATATACATATTGCTGCCACCGCAGGCATGGAGGGGTAGGCGTCGTTGAGCATGTTCACCTTCTCGCACAACTGGGTGACGTTCTCGATATTGTCTCTTTCACTCAGTGTCGTGAGATCAATGAGGCTGAAGAGCTTTTTTAAGAGCTCTTTGTCTTCGATTGAAGGGAGATTCGCCCTGATTTTTTCAAGGAGAGATTCGACTTCGCCGGGGTCGACAGACATGTTAAAATCGGTAAAGATCTTCATAAGGAGGAAGTTCGTTACCTCAATTTATCATTTTGTTGATGACGGTCAAAATCCCTGGTGCTTTTTTTTGCCAGATTCTTTATAAAAGCATCTTCCAGGTTATTACTCTTTGTTTTTTGTGTCAATAAGAATGGTTACCGGGCCGTCGTTGGTAAGGTTTACCTGCATATTGGCGCCGAATTCTCCGGTGAGGACCTCTTTCTCAAGGTCAGACTCCATTTGAAGTATGAATTTTTCATACAGGGGTATGGCTTTGTCCGGGCCTGCAGCTTTAATATAGGAGGGTCGGTTCCCCTTACGGGTACTGGCGTGGAGGGTGAACTGGCTGACGATCATGAGCTCACCGCCCTGTTCCCTGATGGATAGATTCATCACCCCCGTGGAATCATTGAAGATCCGCAGCCTGCTTATTTTCCCGCTTAACCAGAGGATGTCGGATACTTCATCGGACTCTTCAATGCCCAGCAGGATGACCAGACCGGGACCCATTGAACGTTCGGTTTTTTCATTAATGGTCAGCCTGGCCATAGAGACACGCTGAACAACAGCCTTCATGACAGATTTTCCTTGACCAGCCTGAAAAGGGCAACCCGGTTAATGGGTTTGGAAATATAATCGTTGAAGCCCGCCTTTATACACTTATGCCGATCTTCTGATAGGGTGTAGGCAGTTTGCGCGATAATGGGTATTTCAGGGTGGCGGGACTTGATGATTTTCATGGCTTCATATCCGTCCATCACCGGCATGTTCAGGTCCATCAGAATCAGGTCGATACTCCCATGATTAGCACCGATGATTTCCACTGCTTCCTTGCCGTTTTTGGCCCGTATGATTTTTGCTTCGGTCTTCTTGAAGATGGTTTTCAGGTAATAGAAGTTGACCTCTTCATCTTCTGTGATAAGTACGACCCGGTTTTCCCATTTGTAATTATTGTAATCGGGCTTTACCAATATCCCTTCGGTGCTGCTATATTCCATGACGCGTTTTTTTCTAAGGCGTTGACACTTACTAATTAACAGTAAAATGGAATGGAAGTGCAGGAGAGTTTTTAACAATTTGGTGAAAGGGCGAAAGAGCAGTGTGAAAGCTTAAAAATTCCACTTTAAACGTATAAATGCAAAGGTATTGTCTTCCCTTGAAGTAGTGCCGGAAGGCATATCGTACTCGGCGGTAAAGTACTGAAGGATCAGGGAGAGCGCGAGGTTATCCTTTATGGAGAGCTCAAAGGAAGGTCCAAGGTAGGCCCCTTTGAGCTCGGGATACCATATGCATGCAAAACTTCCGGTAAACAAAGGTGTGATGGGGTAGGAGATGTTGGCAAAGAAAGACCATTCGGTAAAGGCCAGGTTTTTTACATCCAGGCTTCCTGAATACAACTGTAGAAATCTGCCCGGATCCATCTCCTTTGCGAAACCGGAGTACAGTCCCTCCAGCTGAATGGTCAGCGAAGAGGAAAAGGTGTAGTCAAAACCGGCCGATGCCATCAGGTAGCCGGTGGTATCGGCGAAGAGCTCAAGGTCCCGGAAATAGCTCCACTCACTGCGGAAGGAAACTGGCCCCAGGCTTCCGCTCCAGCCGGTTCCAAGGACCAGGTCCTCCTGCTGGTATATCCCACCCAGGAATTGAATATCAAAGCCAAGGGTGTTTAAGCGGTAGTAAGCTGCTGCTGTTACGCGGTTTGAGCTGTCTATTTTCGTTACCAGCTCGATGGAGGAAGCATTTCCGGTATAATACTGGATACGGATCGCATCAACTCCTGGCCGTTCGGGGTAATCCACCTCGAAATAGGAATATGAATTGAAGATGTCATTGGGATTCCAAACCAGGGTTTGTCCCCAGTTAACTCGTTGCCGACCCGCTATGATTTCCAGCTTATCGAAAGTAAACTGTAGCCACAAACGGTCAATTACCGAAGCAAGGGCATATCCGGTATTTTCCCCCAGGGTGCCGTTTGAGAAAAAAGTCATGTCGAGCCAGCCGGGATCCTTACCGAGTGCATCTGAATAATAGGGGATCTTTTGGAGTGTATTGCCAATAATCACCCTGCTTCTAAACTGCAGATTACCGGTCAGCCAATCGTTTGGGTAATACATAAAGCTAAACCTGTCCTGCAGAGTATTTTCCCAGAGCCAGCTGTCATCGATCTGGTAGAAGGACTGCATGTCTGACAGGTATCCATCCATGGTCCATTTATTCTGGGCATGAAGCGCCAGTGTTCCCAGGAGAGGAAGGAGAATGATTAGCAGTAATTTTTTCAAACCTGAACTAGTTTTTTCTTTCATCGGAGATTACCTGTCCGTCTTCCACCGTGATCACGCGCCGGGCCTTTTTGACCACCCTGGCATCATGGGTGGAGAAAATAAAAGTGATCCCCTCCTCGCGGTTCAATTCCTCCATAATATCCAGAAGGGTTTCGGTTGATTTGGAGTCAAGGTTGGCTGTGGGTTCATCGGCCAGAACGAATTTGGGCTTGGAAGCCAGCGCCCTTGCCACCGCCACCCGTTGCTGTTGTCCTCCAGATAATTTTGAAGGTCTGCTGTTGATCCGGTCTTCCAGGCCCACTGCTTTCAGCAATTCAAGGGTGCGCTGATCACGCTCCTTCTTATCCCACTTCTGGAGACTCATAATGAACTCCACGTTCTCCTTGGCTGTAAGCACCGGAATCAGGTTGTAGGATTGGAAAACGAATCCGATGTTACGCATCCGAAAATCAATCAGGGCGGACGATTTTAGTCCGGCCAGGTTTATATGGTCCACCATGATTTCTCCCGAGGTGGGAGTATCGAGCCCCCCGATCATATTGAGCAGGGTAGTTTTTCCTGAACCCGACGGACCAACGATGGCTGCAAATTCTCCCTTTTCAAAATCCAGGGAAACTCCGTTTACAGCATGAACCTTTACCTCGGAGCTGTTGTATATTTTGTGTACGTTTTTAATCTCAAGTACTTTCATGATCTATAATTTTTTTCAATAACTAATAACCAATAACTACTAACCATTAACCAATTCCCAATTCCCAATAACCATTCCTATTCTGTTCTCAAGGCTTCAGAAGGATCCAGTTTCAAGGCCTTCAGAGCCGGGTAGATTGATGAAAGGACCCCGGTAATGATGATCAGGACTGTGACTGTAATAAAAAATGAAGTCGAGATTGATGGGTAAATATGGGCAGCGAAGCCCATGGCCTCAAAACCTTCGGCATAAGAAGCAAAATTTATTCCCCGGGTGGCGGTAAGTCCAATAAGAATCTTGCTGACAATCATTCCTGCCACTCCGCCTACCATGGAAAGGAATATAGATTCCAGCATGATCATTCGGAAGACCCTCTTTTTGTTCATGCCGATAGCTGTGAGCATGCCCAGTTCCTTGGTTCTTTCCAAAACCACCATCAGCATGGTGTTTACAATTCCAAAGGCCAGGGCGGCCAGGATAATGACCATGAAAATGGCGTACATCTTCTGAACCATATCGGTCATCATGGCAAGGTCGGGCTGGATCTCTTTCCAGTTCATCACCTCCATGCCGGGAAATTTTCCAGACAATGCAGCTGTTACTTCTTCGGTCGATTCCACATCATCCAGCCTGACAATCATCTGGTGGTAATCGTTGGCGGCCAGGCCGGTCAGAATCGACAGGTCCTCATTCTTTACCAGGACCTGGCCCATCTCGAAAATGCTGTTCTTAATATCGAAAATTCCTGCGATCCTGAAAACAGCGCCGGTTTGCATCTGTTCGCTGTCCAGGAAAGTGAGCGTCATTTTTGAACGGGTCCGGAAGGACCAGGCTTCTTCCTTGATCAAAGCTCCATATTCGCGCTGCTCTTTCATGGAAAGTACACCTTTCACCTCATTTTTGAATGCTTTTTCACTTGTGAAGCGCTTACCCGAAAAAGGAACTAGTTTGTCCAGAACCTCTACAGGAAGCTCTTGAGCTGCCAGGCTGTCGAGTACTGCTTCATCGATGCGGTAACGAATGATGTTCAGCTCCTTGGCCAGCGCCTCACCAATGTAAGCCAGGTTGTGCCTGCTGGCTGTTTCAAAAAAGTCACCTGTCCCCGGAATGGTGGTTTCATTGAGGCGCATTACCTCTTTTTCTTTCTCCGGATCGATTCCAATTATTTGCACCCCGGCGCTTTTGGTGGCAGTATTTGCCATTCCGGTAATCAGGGTCCGTGAGCTTACTGAGTTCACTCCGGGGGTTTCCAGAATAGTTGTAAGAACCTGCTCATGATTATGGATAAGCAATTGTATATCATAATTATCGCGGAAGGCCGGATCATTGATATGAATATGTGATATTTCCTCATTCAGGGCTGCATCAACCCGTTGCGCAATGGCACCGTTCATGACAGCTACTCCAAATATGCCCCCGAAGATCCCGATGGTGATTGAAATAATGACCACCAGGCTGCGGACTTTATTCCGCCAGACGTTTTTCCAAGCTGTTTTCCAGATCATATTAAATATCTTATGCTCTTAGAGCGTTTACGACTTTCATTCCAAAGATTTTCCTGAGGGGATATCCAATGGCCAGAATTACCATGCTCATTACGATCACCATTTGGGAAATGTAGTAAGTGTCAATGGTCCAGAAAGCCATTTTTGGCTCCATGCCATATTCTTCAAACATCTTTGCTGTTTCCCCTTTGAAAATAATAGGGTGATCCACGCCATAGAGAATCAATACAGTGGCGA
>JAOZLK010000322.1 GCA_029934875.1 Bacteroidales bacterium
GGTTCCAAGCACAATTAAATCGGGCTTATAGGCTTTGCTGATTCCCCTGATGCTTCCGACGATATTACCCATGGCCGTGGCTGAGTGGATTTTTACTCCTTCCAGCTTTTCCGAGCTCAGAAAGGCCTTCATTTTATGGGTGAAATCCACAACTCCCTGTTTTGCTTTCTCTTCGGTTTCTTTCAGGGCAAGATGCATATAGTTCAGGTAGGTCGCAGATTCTTTTATGCCCATTTCGGTGATGGGATATTCATATACATGCAGGAGCTTTATCTCGGCATTAATTTTTTGTGCCAGGCGCAGGGCATATTGGCATGCATATTCCGATCCCTTGGAGAAATCGGTTGGAACGAGAATTTTCCTTGGACGTGGGCTAATCTGGATTTTCTCAATGTCCATCCCATATTTCTCTTTTATGTGCAAGATATGCCGGATGGCCTTCTCCACGTCCTCCTTATCCACCTGGACACGGATGATATCCCATTCCCCCTGGTCATTACTGGAGATATCAAAGAAACAGTCGATTTTTTCGCTCTCAAGTTCTTCCTTGAGAAAATATGCAGTCTTTGGCTGCTCATACTTTGCTATTGTAACTAATGTTGACATGGCGTTTTTATTTAAGGTGCTCTACTATCCCTTTGTCAGGTCAGAAACTCTGGGTTAGCGCCGATCGCCACCAGGAGTAGTGTTCTCCTTCCAGCCTCTCAATTGAAGGGAAGGGATAGAAAAGGTAATTTTCCTGATCTCCCATAAAGAACCCATCCTCAATGGTGCGATATGACAGATCACATTTGAATTGGCGAATTACGGTTTTGGTAAGCCTTTCGTCCGATGTCATCAGCCTGGCAATGCAGGCCCTGAGGTGATCGGGATTTGGATAGGGGAGGTTGTGAATAGGTGCCCCTGGGTCAAAGGCTAGCTGGTTTAGCTTCAAATCGACCATGAAAAGTTTCGGGGTCGAAACAGCTTTCCCCGGATCGGTCAGGAAATTGATAAACTCCGGAGGCGAAAGCTTACTTACCACCCGTGTGCTGATGGGGACTAACTGCTGGAATAAATGGATTTCATCCTTTCCCCGAGAAGAATAGCTCCCGGGTTTGAGTTCCAGGACTTTCCCATCATCGCTTACCAGGTACAGGTTCTTCATGGCTTCCAGCGGGGTGTTTTCCAGTGCCCTGTAAATTGACAGGTACACTGAACGCTTGGGTTCTCCATCTTCATAGGGAACCAGCCTTTCGTTCAGATGATCCAGGAGGACCTTATTCAGATTTCCAGGCTCAACTTCCAGGAAAATGGCCTGTCCGCGTAATCTTTTCCTGGTTCCTGTTGCAAGATAAGAGCCGAATTCGCCGGGGGGAAGATGTGATGCAATAAGCGATTCAGGCGTAATGCAAAGATAGACGTACTTCTTCATGGCGGCTGAATTTAAGGGATTCACCTAAATTTACAGCCGCCAAAGCTAAAAGTCAAGCAAATGGTATATGTTTGACAAGATCTGATATCCTGCCCACTTAATCATGAAGGGAAAGCCCTATCTCTTAATTGCACCCTCCATGTATGTCATTCAGCGTATTATTATACTCGAAATAGTTATCCACGTTAATGGCGCCTCTTATGCTGAAAACAATGTAGTCGGATCCAATTTCGGTGACCACTCCTCCAAAGCGATTAGCCACCATCTGGGTGGCAATTTCAGCCCCGGATAAGGACATATTTCCATCAACTCCCCGCAGGAGAAATCTCTGGGCAAAGGTAATACTTACGTTTTCGATTTTCTGAATTACATCAAATACCTCCACGGCGGTGAAGGGCAGCACTTCTATAGTGCGCCTGGTTGATACGGCCTGGGTCACGGTCTTCTCATATCCCTGCTCCTTTGAACTGGATGTACCAAATCCGGTTGTTGTGCTGGTTGACAGGGTTCCTGATCCCTTGACACTCACTCCAATTCCAAAGATTTGTCCTGATGCTTCCGCTTCAACGCTTGCACTTTCGCTGTCTGTTGTACTTGAAGCCATGCTTACCCCCTCCTCGAAAGAAATGGTAGTGGTTGTCGATTCTTCGGCATCAGTACCCACTTCATAGTCTCCTTTAACTGAAGAACAGTTGATAATGGTCTGTTTGAATGCGAAGTCCATCTGGGTCGGAGGGATGATGGGGGCCGAGTATTTTGTACCCAGATCTTCAAATTGCCATTCAACGCTTGCAGAAAGTATCGTGAATCTAAGGTCATAACTTTCCGCATCGGGCTGGCTAGACACATCAAAATCGGTGGTGATTTCTCCATAATAGTTTGATTGACTATTGGAGTTTACCTTGAAATAGGAATCCTGGGTATAGGGACGGATTTTAACCATTCCATCTTCGGTCTGATCCAGGATGAACTTGTGTTTATCTTCGATTCCCAAAAAATCAATATCGTCAGACTTGTTGGCTTTGTTCCAGAAGAGTGCACCATACTCATTCACTTCAAGGTATGAATCCTCAAAGGCCGTTTTAATGGCATAGGTATTATCGCCCTGACTTTCGAAATAGAACTTCTGGATTTGAGACTCGAGTTCGTCATCAAAATTAAATGCGTTTAATTGTACTGGGCCCGATTCATTGTATTCCAGTGGGTTACCCTCACTGTAATCGGTGCTTCCTCCCAGTACAGAGACGCTGCTTTCAGATACCAGCTGTACATAGTAAGGGAGAGATGGATTGAATGCCAGAGGCTTTAATACCCTTGCTTTCTCAGTTTCGATTTTCAACGATTTGTTTGATTCATTTAAAATGAACCTTGACACACTTTTTGTTTCCAGCTCCATGCCTGCACTGTCGTATACGGTGACCTGTATGGGAATCCCTTCAGCAAAGGCGTTTACTTCATCCTCTTCCAGGTCCTTAACAGCTAGCTTGTAGGTGGCAACATGGGTATATAGATCCACAATCAGACCTTCTTTGGAGTGAGAGCTAAGTGATTCACCGATCATGACATCTACGCTTGTGGGTTTATAACCCAGGATGGCCAGGTTGCGGGTATCGACTTCGATTCCTATTTCTCCCTCATCCAGGGGGATTGAATTTCTGGTTTCGTCAGAAATTGACTCCAGTGTTGTTATATCTCCATTTTCTATCTCTGTTTCCGGTTCCGGTTCCTCCTTGGAGCATCCCGATAGGATCAGTGTTGCTGTGGCAAGGGCAAAAATGGCAAGGTTAAATCTTCTCATTTGAAATTGTTTTAAGGTTTTGAATCGTAGGCTTTCTAAGGCTCTCGTACTTTATTTAAAACAAATCTAAATAAGATAATTGGCTTACTCTGCCAAAAATGTGTTAAGAATGAACCCTGGCTCATTGTTGATAAATGATAAAAGGACCCGTAAGTCCTTATATAAATCATTTGTATATTTATAGGGAAGTGCAAGAGAAAAGAAGCGCTCACATTGAAATATTAGAATATGCTAGCTAAAAGTACTCAATATGCCATCAGGGCATTGGTTTTTATACAATTGAGAAATTGGGAGAAACAACGTCCCGGGGTGGAAGAGATAGCCAGGGAAATTGAGGCCCCTGTTGCCTACTCGGCAAAAATCCTTCAAACACTCACCCGGCACAGGCTCCTGGGTTCTGTAAAGGGGCGTGGGGGAGGATTCGCTTTCGAGGAGATGCAGTCGGAATTAAGTATCTACGGGGTGATCCATGTGATGGAGGGCGATTCCTGTTTTCACAACTGTGGTTTTGGCCTTAAGAGTTGTAACTCCGCAAATCCCTGTCCGCTTCATGAAGAGTACGGAGTCATGAGGGACGGTTTTTTTGACATTGTGAAATCGGAGACCATCCATTCACTCTCCAAAAAGATCCAGGATGGCAATGCAGTATTAAATCGCTTTGGCTGATTGCCTGCCTTGAATTAAAGGGAGCTTGCCCTATTGATTCCACAGGTCCGGAATGGCTCCGTGGCCCCTCGCTTTTACAGGAGCCTGGTCCACAGGGGAAAGGGTGCCGGAATGAACCTGGTAGATTCGTTTAGCTGTTTCCGAAACTGCGTCCACAAGATAAGGATAAGGACGATCGGTAACGTCAACCAGGCCGCAGTTATAGTTCTCCCCATCGTTCCCGCGACCGGTGAGGTCCTGGTCGCACCACTGGAAATAGGATGTGCCTATGAGGGCCGGATGGGAATAGCCCTGTTCGGTATAGTAGCGGTAGGCCACACCCCGCTCTTCCTGCGAATTTACCTGCCAGAGGGATTGTGCCATGCCCCGGTCAACCGTTCCGAAGTGATACTCCCCGATGAAGAGAGGCTTCCCCGTAACTTCTGCAAAGCGGTCCAGCATCTCCTTTCTTGGATGGAGGTCGTAGCAGTTGAAGCTGAATACATCAAATACATCTTTGCATAGCTCGAGGAGATCATTGTCGGCTTCCTGTCCAAAGCGGATGCCCAGGGCAAGGTGATTCGGATCGTGCTTCTCCAACGCCCTGTCGACACTTTCGATGAAGATGCGGAAGGTGTTGTGGATGAATTCCTTCCTCATCTCCGGTGAATCCTCGTTTTCAAGGTGTTCCTGTAGGGCAATTTTTATGGGGCGTTCCTTTCCCTGCAGGATCAGATCGCAGAGCCGTTGCTCACGTCCGGTGAAAGAAGGTTCATTGTAGGTGAAATAGCCCAGTAACCATGGATTGTCACGATAGGGTTCCACGGTCGACCGTATGGCATTGTCGATCATTTCGCCAAAGCCTGGATCGTAAACATCAGCCAGTCCCATCAGATCACCTTCGATGCCAATCCCCCTCATTTGAAGTGTAAAGGCTTTCTGGTTCCGGTGGTAGACCTCGGACCTGGACCAGTTGGCAATGGTATTAAGTCCCCAGCGATCCATCCGGGTAATGATATTATCAATCGATTTCTCCCTGGATTCTTCCCCATACCTGCGTGTAAGGTTCCAGCTTCCAAAAGAGGGTGCACGGCGCCTGCTGTTCTCCCTGGCTGTATTCCCGGGAGGCAGTTCCTTGTAGAGATTCTGCCTTTGCTCGAGCCGGTATATACCACCGCCTCCGCCAGGGCCCACACAGTTTACACCATGAGAAAGGAAAAGATAACCTTCGGGGTCCACAAACCACCAGCGACCATCCACCTGCGCTGTCCTGAAAAACCCGGAGCCTTCGTCAATGCGGGATTCAAGGTAGCCTCCGTATCTGGAGTATTTGTATGCTTCCTTCTCAAGCGGCAGCCTGTCCTCGGCAATCCATTCCTGCTGTAGTTCTTCAAGGGAGTGGATTTTTCCCTCCCAGTCGCCCAGGTTATACTGTCCGAATTCATCCACCACCGGGATATCGCCCAGGTATTGATCTCCAGGATCTTCTTTTGCAAGACTCACGGATCGCAATCTCATTTCCGGATTGCCGATGGGCACATTCATCCTGATGCCAATGGAATCGACTCCCCGGAGTGCTGTTCTGCGTCCCGTAAGGTTGATCCAGCCGGTATACCGGGGCTGGTTATAAGTAGCAGCCATGGAGCCACGGGCAGCCGGGGGCTCCCTGTAGAAACTTAGAGGGATGGCCAGTTTGTTCCAGCCATTGGGGATGTAGCTCATCACCCGCAGTTCATTGTAGCCTTCTGAGGTGGTGAAGCCCACCTGGAAGCGCTGTGGTGTGGTAATCATGAACTCAAGAATGACAAATTCGTACA
>JAOZLK010000323.1:0-4371 GCA_029934875.1 Bacteroidales bacterium
GCCAGCAATTCTTCAGCATTGGATCGAAGATAGTAGCGCTTTCCCTCGCGCCTGGCGATGAGCCGGAATCGGCCGGTATGGTCATAAAGTGCCTTGGAGTCCGGGGCATAATTGGTATACATCAATTTTCCATACCACTTTTCTTCGGCCTCATTTAACAGTAAGGTGGAGATTCCCTGTCTTCTCATGCTGGGATGAACCCAGTTTCCGCTAAGCCATGCAAAACCCTGGGGAAGACCTTCCTGGTCATAATACTTATCGGGTAAGAGGGTTCTGTATCCGACCAGTTGATTTTCGTGATGCATTTCGAAAAGGACCGTATCCCTTTTATCTGCCCTGGGATTGGCCAGGTAGGATTTTAGTCGCAATGGGCTAAGTGGAAGCGTGGATCCCTGGCTGGAGAAAAGCGGATTCAGATATTGTTCCAGCTCTTCAAGTGTGAAAGTTCGCAGATCCATTGGGCTGGATTAATCGTTCTGAATCATCCGTTCAATATCGGCTTCACTCAGATTGGTTTCCAGCAGTTTTTCATTTTCGCACTTCAGGGTCCGGGAAGGAAATTTTTTAATCAGCTGATAATTATGCGTGGCCATCATAACGGCTCTTCCACTCTCGGCAATTGCCAGGAGTATCTGCATAATCTCGTCTGAGGTTTCAGGATCCAGGTTTCCGCTGGGCTCATCGGCCAGGATCACTTCGGGATCGTTTAGTAGGGCCCGGGCAATCACAACCCGCTGCTGTTCTCCTCCCGATAACTGGTGCGGCATTTTATAACCCTTATAGCCCAGGTTCACTTTTTCCAGTACCTCGGCAATCCGGTCCTTAATCTCTTCTTTGTTTTTCCAGCCGGTGGCCCTGAGGGCGAATTCAAGATTGCTTTCCACATTTCGATCGGAAAGAAGCTTGAAGTCCTGGAATACAATGCCCAGTTTCCTCCGTAGAAAGGGAATGTCCTTTCTTTTAATCTTGTCCAGCTGAAAGTCTGCAACACTTCCTGTGCCCTCAAGGAGTGGTAATTCGGCATTGAGGGTCTTGATCAGACTGGTCTTACCACTGCCTACCCTGCCTATGATATAGACAAATTCGCTCTTTCCAACCGAGAGATTGACATCGGTCAGAACGATGTGATCATTGATACCAATTACTGCATTTTCCAGGGTGATGACATTGTCCAGCGCCATAAAATCTTGTGTTTGTGTCAAAAATAAGAATTTATACCATACTAAAAGTTAACATCCGACTGTTAATTAAAAAGAGAATCCGCCCGAAGAGCCGTAAGTTATATTCGTACTTTTATCTAGTTAATACATACCCTATGGTACGACAAGTGAAACTATATATTACCATCCTGATTTTTATCCTGCCCTTATCCCTGTTCAGTCAGAAGACTCCGGTCTATGAATATGGAGATAATGCTTATCTGAATGGACTTGAGTTATATGAAAAAGAGAAATACGGAGCTGCCAGGCAGGTCTTCAAGGACCTGATCGCTGAGAATCCGGGTTCCAGGTCCGAAATTATATCCGAAGCCTATTTCTACCGGGCCATGTCGGCGCTTGAATTGCGCAGTGATGATTCTGAGTTCCTGGTGAAAGAATTTATTGATCACTTTCCTGAAAGTGCACATATTAATGAGGCTTCCTTCAGGCTTGCCGATTTTTTCTACGATAAAAAAAGCTGGCCTCATTGCATCTCCTGGTACAACAGGGTGGACCGCCATAAACTTTCATCTATCGAGCTGTCGGAATATCACTTTAAGAAGGGCTATGCATACTATAAGAGGAAGGATTTTGAATCGGCCCGGGTTGAATTCTACGAGATTATTGAAGTTGAATCTTCCTATAATGCCCCGGCAATCTATTACTATTCGCATATCCATTACGAGGAAGGGAATTACGAAACTGCTATAATGGGATTCAGGTCAATTGATGATGACCCACTGTTTCAGGATATTGCTCCTTACTATATATCACAGATTCTGTACAAGCAAAAAAGATACCGGGAGGTTATTGACTATGCGCCTGGTTTTATGGAGTCCGTTTCGGAACGCAGGTATGGAGAGATTGCCAAAATTATCGGGGAATCCTATTTCATGCTTGAGGAGTATGAGAAGGCCATCCCTTACCTGGAAACCTACGGGGCCAATACAAAATCCTACACCATCCATGACCGCTATCAGCTGGCTTTTGCATATTACCAGAACCAGGAGTATGAAAATGCTATGAAGCTTTTCGAACAGATTAGCTACAGAAATTCGGAAATTGCTCAGAGTGCTCACTATCACCTGGCCGATTGTTATATGAAGCTGGAAATGATGGGAAAGGCCCGGGTTTCATTTTCCAGGGCTGCCGAAATGGATTTTGATCCCAGGATACAGCAGGATGCTCTTTTTAATTTTGCCAAGGTGACCTTCCAGATGTCTCTGAACCCCTTCAATGAAGCAATCCGGGCCTTTGAGCTTTACATCCGGACCTATCCGGCTGCCGACAATGTGGATGAGGCCTATAATTACCTGGTAATGGCTTACCTGGGAACGCGGAATTACAGCATGGCCATGACATCCATTGCGAAGATTAAAAGAAAGGATGAAAACATCGATAAGGCCCACCAGAAGGTAGCCTTTTTCAGGGGACTGGAACTCTACAGGAACCTCAGGTTTGATGAGGCTGTGGATGCACTGGAAATTTCCCTGGAATTCGCTGCCTACGATCCGGTTCTTGCGTCCAGGACTTATTTCTGGCTTGGTGAGGCTGCCTACAGGACAGGGGACGAGCGCACTGCCCGGATGTACTACAATGAATTTTTGAAAAATGACCGTTCTGATATGCAGGAGGAGTATGCCATGTGCCTCTATAGCCTGGGCTATCTCCACTTCGATCAGAAGGAATATGACCCTGCTCTTGATTGGTTTGGAAAATATCTGCGTCATGAATCCGGAAAGAGCTCTGCAAATATCTCCGATGCATTTAACCGGGTTGCTGACTGCCATTTCATGAAGACTGACTATACCGCGGCCATAGCGAATTATGAGAAATGCATTTCATCGGGTCAGGCGGATGTGGATTATGCCATGTTCCAGAAGGGATTCACGCTGGGTCTGCTGGATCGAATCCTGGAGAAGGTTGATGTGCTTGGCCACCTTATCAATGAGCAGGCTCAGTCCAATTTTGTGGATGATGCGCTGTTTGAAATAGCCAGGAGTTACGTGGTGCTCGGGAAGCAGGAGGAAGCGAAGCGCTACTATGAACAGGTTGTAAGTGAGCATCCCAATTCAAGTTATGCCAACAAGGCGCTTAACCAACTGGGTCTGATTAATTATAATGCAGGTGAATATGACCAGGCACTCACCTATTATGAAAGGGTGGCCACCAACTATCCCGGTACGCCTGAAGCTGACAATGCACTTACCAGTATAAAGAATATTTATGTCAGGAAGGATAATGTGGATGGCTACCTGGCCTTTGTAACAAGCATTGGTCATGATATATCCCTGAGTGAACAGGATTCGCTATCCTATACCGCGGCAGAGATTGTTTATACCCAGGGTGACTGCAATGAAACTGTTCGAGCTTTTAAGGATTACCTGGATGCATTTCCAAACGGAAGGTTCCTTTTAAATGCACATTTCTACAAGGGGGATTGTCAACTGAAGCTGGAGCAGAACGAAGAGGCACTGGAATCATTGGATTTCATTATTTCCCAAGCAAGGAATATGTTTACCGAACCAGCCCTGGAAGCGGCTTCAAAGATTAACTTCCGCACCGGCAACTATAACCGTGCTGCTGATAACTACAGGGCCATGATCGAGCTGGGAGAAGAAAAGCGCAATATTTTTGATGCCCATGTGGGGCTTATGCGTTGTTTCTTCGAGCTTGGCGAGTACAGCAATACCATTGATGCGGGCAGACAGGTGCTGCAACTTGATAAGGTACAGGAAGAGTATATCCGGGAAGCAAACTATAAAATTGCCAGGTCATTTCATCTCCTGAACGAGATTGATTTCGCACTTGACTTTTACAAAAAAGTAGCCTACGAAGTCAACAGCAAGGAGGGAGCAGAATCAAAATTCAGGGTGATTGAAATTCTTTTCGAGCAGGGAGAACTGGATCAGTTGGAGAAACAGGTATTTGACTTCGCTGAGTTGAACACCCCGCATCAGTACTGGATGGGGATGTCTTTTCTTACCCTTGCTGATATCTATGTGGTCAGGGAAGATGAGTTTTCTGCCATTAATACCCTTCAGACCCTGATCGATTATTACCCCATACCCGATGATGGGATCATCGACAATGCCAGACAACGTAGAAATGTCCTCAGGGATCAGGCGGAGAGTGAGATTTCACCCGAAAATGATTCGATCCAATGATGAAA
>JAOZLK010000323.1:4471-5672 GCA_029934875.1 Bacteroidales bacterium
GGTGGTTCCCATAAAGGCAGCAAAGATGGTGAAGCCGGCGCTGAAAAGGCTCTATAAAAGCGAGCTAAACCTGGGTTTCGGTAACTATCTGACTCCCCTTGCTGAGTTAAATATTAACCAGTTAAGATCCAGAGACGGGACCTTCGGGGTGGCTTTAAAACATCACTCCATGAACGGTAAGGTGAAATTGGACGATGATAGTAAGGTGCCTGCGGGTTTCAGTGAAAGTGAACTCGGGGTCTATGGATCAAGGTTCATAAAAAAGTCTGTATTTGAGTATAAAGCTGCCACTGAGTATAACTCCTATATCCTTTATGGTGTAGATACTGACGAAGTAATTGAAGAGATCCCAAGGGACAGTCTGAAGGAATCTTACTTCCTGGCCGAAGCAGGGCTCGCCCTGCATTCCGCCCATGCCGATTCCTTTCATTTTAACCACAACACAGCCCTGGACTATTATTACTTCACTCACCAGTTTAATGAGACGGAACATGGTGCCCGGCTAAATTTCGATTTTAGTAAAAAGCTAAGGGTCCTGGATATTGGTGGTGAGGTGGGAGGGGCCTACTATGGTCACACCCCGGATTGGGATCAGTACTTAGGGAACCACACCATGGTTTGGATCAATCCCTATATTGCCAAGAATGAAGCGGAGTGGCGGTTTACAGCCGGATTTAATACCTATATGTCCTTCGCCAGCGATTCTTCCGCCAGTGACATCCAGCCCTTCCATTTCTATCCCAAAGCCTCCTTTGAGTTTAATGTGGTCAAGGAGATCATCGTTCCTTACATGGGAGTGGATGGCTACCTTGAATCCAATAACTACCGCAAAACCATAGCAGAGAATCCCTATGTGAATCCTCTGCTTTCGATTAAACCCACCAGTCACAAACTGATTGCCTACCTGGGTATAAAGGGACGGGTTACAGATGCCTTTAGCTACAACCTGAGAGGTAGCTACTCCATCATTGATAATCAGTACTTCTACGTAAACGACACTTCCCAGGTGCTCAAGAATGAGTTTTCGGTAGTCTATTCAGATATAACCAGGCTCAATCTTCACGGAGAATTTACATTTCGTCCTTCCGACTCATGGAAAATCTTCCTGAAGGCCAATTACTACAGCTATACCCTTTCGACCATGAAAATGGCGGACGGCACCAGCAGGAATCTCCGTGATGATGACCATGCCTGGAATATG
>JAOZLK010000022.1 GCA_029934875.1 Bacteroidales bacterium
AAAATGTGGTGGGACTCGACTCTGCCATCTTTATGCACCCCACCATCTGGAAAGCCTCCGGACATGTGGATGCTTTTAATGACCCGCTTATCGACAATAAGGATTCAAAAAAGAGATACCGTGCCGATGTCCTGATCGAGGATCAGATGGCTAAATATGAAGGGAAGATTAAAAAAGAAGTCGATAAAGCCCGCAAGCGCTTTGGAGATGCCTTTGACGAACCCCAGTTTAAAAGCACCAATCCGAGAGTTCTGGCAAACCAGGAGAAACTAGATGCACTTCACGGGCGTTTTGTGAAGGCCCTGAATGATTCTGACCTTGCCGGGCTAAGGCAAATCATCGTCGACGAAGAAATCGTATGCCCCATTTCAGGATCAAGAGAGTGGACCGATGTCAGGCAGTTCAACCTGATGTTTTCCACCGAAATGGGATCAACTTCCGAAAGTGCCAGTAAGATTTACCTGCGGCCCGAAACTGCCCAGGGAATCTTTGTGAACTACCTGAATGTGCAAAAATCGGGTCGAATGAAGATCCCCTTCGGTATTGCCCAGATTGGGAAAGCATTCCGCAATGAGATCGTTGCCAGGCAATTCATTTTCCGCATGCGTGAGTTTGAGCAGATGGAAATGCAATTTTTTGTCCCCCCGGGAACTGAACTGGAGTGGTTTAGCAGCTGGAAGGAAACCCGCATGAAATGGCACAAGGCACTTGGATTTGGCGATGAGAAATACAGGTTCCACGACCATGATAAACTAGCCCACTATGCCAATGCTGCCACCGATATTGAATTTGAATTTCCCTTCGGATTCAAGGAGGTAGAGGGAATCCACTCCCGGACCGATTTCGACCTGGGATCTCACCAGGAATACTCAGGGAAGAAACTCCAATACTTCGACCCTGAACTTAATAAGAACTATGTTCCTTTTGTGGTTGAGACATCCATTGGAGTGGACCGCATGTTCCTGCAGATCATCTCTGCAGCCTACCAGGAGGAAACCCTCACCAAGGAGGATGGCTCCACCGATTCCAGGGTGGTATTGAAGCTGCCACCGGCACTGGCACCGGTCAAGTTGGCCGTATTCCCACTAACCAAAAAGGATGGATTGCCCGAAAAGGCAAGAATGATCATGAACCAGTTGAAGTTTAACTTTAACTGCCAGTATGAAGAAAAAGACTCCATTGGAAAACGTTACCGGAGGCAGGATGCCATCGGGACACCTTTCTGCATCACCATCGACCACCAGTCCCTTGAGGATGATACGGTCACGATCCGCTACAGGGATACCATGGAGCAGGAACGAATCCACTGGACTAAACTGGATGAGATCATCGGTGCTAAGGTGAGCATGCGCACACTATTTGAAAACATTACTGCATAAATAGCATATTATGAAAAAAGCCCTGATTGCCTCCCTGGCTTCCTTTTCCAGGACCCATCTGATTATCATCCTTGCTTTTCTGGCCCTGGGACTTGCATACATGAGTCCGGTACTAGATGGCAAGGTTTTGTCTCAACACGACATGACCCAGTACGACGGGATGAGGCAGGAATCGAAGAAATTTCACGAAGAGACCGGAGAGTACACCCTGTGGACAAACTCCCTTTTTAGTGGCATGCCAGCATTTCACGTGGCACCTACAGGGGGAAAAACCACCGTTTTCAGAGAGGTAGCAAAAGTTGTCAGGCTGGGTTTACCCATGCGTAACCCCATTGCGATAATGTTCGTCTACCTGATCTGCTTCTACATCCTGTTACTTTCAATGAGGCTTTCACCATGGGTGAGCGCCATCGGTGCCATCGCCTTTGCCCTTTCTTCATACAACCTGATCATTTTGCAGCCCGGTCATATTGCCAAGGCCTATGCCATTGCCTATATGGCCCTGGTGATTGCAGGAATCCTCCTTACCTACCGGGGGAAATACCTGGCAGGAGGGATTCTGTTTATGTTCGGGCTCGGACTTGAGTTGTACAGCAACCACCTTCAGATTACCTATTACCTGCTTTTAATCTCCCTGGTTATCGTCATAACCAACGGGGTTTTCGCATTCAGGGAAAAAATTCTCCGAAAGTTTCTGACCGCATCTGGAGTACTTGTGCTTGCAGCCATACTGGCTGTCCTCCCCAACATCTCAAGCATGTGGGTGAACTACGAGATTTCCAAGCAGAGCATGCGGGGAGAACCCGAATTAACACTAAACCCGGAGAACCAGACTTCAGGCCTGAACAGGGATTACGCCCTTAGCTACAGTTATGGTAAAGTCGAAACCTTCTCACTGATGATTCCCTATATGACCGGTGGAAAGACAGGCGCCATAGGAAGCAACGAAAAAGCCATGGAGAAAGTGAGTCCTCAGTTAAGGGAGACCATTGCCAACCAGAACCAGTACTGGGGGGCCAAAGCCTCCACCGCAGGCGATAACTATTCGGGGGCCATTGTGGTCTTCTTTTTTGTATTGGGACTGCTGCTGATCAAAGGTCCCATGCGCTGGTGGATTATACTCAGCAGCATGCTATCCATCATGCTTGCCTGGGGAAGCAATTTCCCCGCACTCTCCCATTTCTTCCTTGACCATGTCCCCTTCTACAATAAGTTCCGAACCGTGGAAATGACGCTTGTGATAGTCTGTCTCAATATCCCATTAATGGCTTTCCTGATGGTGGACCGCCTTTCCAAGGAACCCGGGCTTTTCATACAGCATAAGAAACAGGTGCTGATTGCATTCGGACTTACCGGAGGGCTCTCTTTGCTCTTTTTCCTCTTCCCGGGCATATTCTCTTTCTTCTCATCACAGGAACAGCAGGTTTTCAACCAGCAGCTTGCAGCTGCAGATCCTCAGTATGCCTCGCAATTCAGACAATTCACGGATGAGCTGGAGCTGGCCAGGATCTCCATATTCAGGCACGATGCCATGCGCAGCTTTCTACTGATTGCAATGGCCTTTGCACTGACCTGGTTCTTTGCCAACAAAAAATTGAAACTGACCTGGTTCCTGGCAGGACTGGCATTGATGATTACTCTAGAGATGTGGATGGTGGATCGACGCTACCTGAACAAAGATAATTTTGTGAGCAAACGTGAACAGGAAAACACCAGGTCGACCTCCCAGGCCGATGCGCTGATCCTCCAGGACCCCGACATCCATTACAGGGTGGTAAACCTCACCCTAAATCCCTGGGCAGACGGAACCACCTCCTTTCACCATAAATCCATCGGTGGATACCACGGAATCAAGCTTCGCAGGTACCAGGATCTGATCGAGCGTTACCTCTCTACGGAACTACAGAATGTTATAGGTGCGCTGAACAGTCAGCCAACAGCCAGCATGATGGACTCAGTCCTGTCTGACCAGCAGGTGCTTAACATGATTAACACTAAATATTTCATCCTCAATCCTACCGGCCAACCCCTGAGGAACAATGCCGCAATGGGTCATGGATGGCTGGTGGAGAATATCAAATTGGTGGAGAATGCCGATGAGGAATATCTTGCATTGGCCAGCTCCGATCTGACCAGGACTGCAGTGGTGGACAAGAGGTTCGAAGGGTTGATTCCGGATGGACTAAGCCACCCGGAGGTATCCAGCAGTGTGGTCCTAACAGAGTATAAACCGAACCATATGACCTACCAGGTGACTGCCGGTCAGAAATCTCTGGCAGTGTTTTCTGAAGTATATTATGGTGACAGCTGGAGTGCCTTCATCGATGGCAAACCAGTACCCCATCTGAGGGCAAACTATATTCTGAGGGCTCTGCCCGTTGAAGCCGGGACATATACGGTGGAGTTCAAATTTGGATTTGAGCCCTTTGAGAAGGGAGAAAAGATTTCATTGGCCGGATCCATCCTTGTATTGCTACTCTTACTTGGTGGACTGGGATCTGGAACATATAAATACCTAATCAGAAAACCTTAAATGATACTCCAATGAATCCGAATCGTTTTAAGTTTATTGAAAATAATATAACAGAGGACTTATCTGATAAAAGAGTATTGGAAGTTGGCTCCAGGATTGTGAGTGGCTCAATGAGGAGATATCTGGAGTCATTAAATCCAAAAGAATATGTAGGCATCGATATTGTTCCAGGGGAAGGAGTTGATTTAATAGTCAATATACATGACATCGCTGATTATTTCGAAAAAGAAATATTTGATATTGTCATCTGTTCAGATACTCTTGAGCATATCGATGACCTGGAATCAGCAAGCTATAACATGCACAGTGTATTGAAAATTGGTGGTAAATTGATAATATCAGTACCTACCATGGACACGCCTTATCATGGATTTCCTTATGATTTTTGGCGATATACAACAAAAGATCTTGAACACCTTTTCAGTTTCATGAAAGTGATTGATGCGTACGATACGGAAGGGGCTTGTATTATTCTGGAGAAACAATCAGATCCTTTTTATTTTGATTCAACTTATCCCGTATACTCTATACTCAGGGGCAAACCGATTACTAAACACAATATCTTTGACAGAAAGCTACTAAGCTTAATAAGGAAATATCAGGTAGCTTCAAGGAGATTTTTTGTCAAGTACTTACCCAGACCCATAAAAAATCTAATTCTGAGAATAGCGAAAGTTTAATTTCTACTATTATGAGAATATTATTGACAGACGGTTCACACATGAACGCTCTGGCCATAATGAGGCAAATGAAAGAACATGAAATTGATCTTTTACATCATAAGAAGTCGGCTCCGGCTTATTCCAGGTATTGCAAAAAACTCATAATATCACCCAATGTTAATGACCAGGAAGAATATTTTGAATTCCTGCATCAACATATCCAGAAGAATAAGTATGATATCCTGATGCCTGTAGGTGTACTGTCATCCTATATCTGTTCTAAGTATTATCCCCAACTTTCCAAATATGTCAGAGTTGAAATAGCTCCTTTAGAAAGTTTTGAAATAGCCGTAGACAAAACAAAGACATATAAGTTCTGTGAGGAAAATGACATCCCTCATCCAAAGACCTATCACCAACTGGAGGATGTGAAATTTCCTGCAATAATAAAGGGGGCTGGAGAGGTGACTGGAAAATTTCCGGTATTATACGTGAAAGACTCTGAAGAGCTGAACCATGAACTTGAGCTTCTCAAGAAAACACACCCGTACCTGGAATTGAAAGACCTGATCATCCAGGATCAGGTAGTCGGAGAGCCATATGGTTTTTTCTGCCTGTACCAGAATGGAGAGTTGAAACGAGCTATTTGTCAAAGAAGGATAAGGGAATATCCTTATACCGGAGGACACGCCACATCGGCAGAGAGCATCGATGACGAGGTCATGATGGACCTGGGTAAAAGGGTTTTTGACAAACTAAACTGGCACGGTGTAGGTATGGCTGAGTATAAACGGAGTGAGGATGGAACTTATTCCCTGATAGAGCTCAATCCCAAATTCTGGACCGCACTCGAACTACACATCCGCGCTGGTATGCATTTCCCGGAATACCTCTTACAGATGGACAAGGAAACTCTGGAGCCTAATTTTAGCTATCAGAAGAAGAGTTTTGTATGGTTATTTGCCAAAGAAGGAGAATTATACAGGCTCCTGAATCGTCCAAGGGACCTGTTCAGGGTTATCCGGGATATACCCAGCTCCTATTCCGACCTGCATTTAGATGATCTGAAGCCAACCATCGTATTGTTTCTCTATTGGATAATTTTCCTTTTTAGACGAAAATGATGGCTGTTAGAGTTTGATTTTCACAGTCCAGGCAGAGAGAAACAACAAATAAAATAACTTATTCAATAATAAATGATCGATTCATCTGACACTAAAATACAGCTTCTTGACGGTATCGAGTACAAATACTATGGCGATTGGATTCACCAACTGGAAAGTAAGGGGCACTGGATATTGTACTGGGAACAAATTAATCTTGTTCTGAAAGAGTTGAAGAAGGGAGATACCCTTCTTGAAATAGGTCCCGGTACAGCCTTTATAAGCAATTATCTGCGATCAAAAGGATTTCAGGTAACTACCCTGGATATTGATGAGCGGAAATCGCCGGATATTGTAAGCAATATTGTCGAATACGATTTCCCGGATAAATATGATCACATCCTTGCTTTCGAGGTATTTGAGCATATTCCATATGACAAGTTTACTGAAATACTTCCCAAGCTTAAAAAATCTGTCAGGAAAAGCTTCTTTATGAGTCTACCCCGAAACCAAAAAATATGGTTAGCGGCTGACATGATCATCCCATATTTCCGAAGTGTTTCCTTCACTTATAAGGCTAAAAGGCGTAAGATTTCCACTGACACCCATTTCTGGGAGCTTGATTACAAAAACTACAATTTAAAGAACTTTACTGCTATTATGAAGGATGAGGGATTTCTACCCACGAAAGTTACAAAGCAACCTCAAGTGGTTTTCTTTCATTTTAAACCAGATTCCTAAGAACTATCTCTGGTCAACGCTTATTCCTGAACCGTTTCATGAAATGATTCATGTTGTTGGACAATGAATTATTGATATCGCTTGAAATCCGGAAGTATAGAATAGGGCCCAGGAAGAATACAAGCACCAACAAACAATTAAGCAGGGTACGAATCATCCAATGCTCTAATGATTTAACCAAAAGACCGGCAAGCAGGGTAAGAAGCATGGTGCCAAGGATAATCAGAAACCTGTAGTTAAATGGCTGCATCCCGAATTTCAAAAAAAGGAATCCGGTCCTCACCGCATTATAAAGTACCGCTGAAAGAAATGAGGCAAGAGCCGCTCCTGTAATCCCGAATCTTGGGATGAAAATAAGATTTGTAACAACCACAAGAAACAGGAGAAAAAAGGTAAACACTGACTGGTACCGGTAATACTTTGAAGCAGCAATAATCATACCGTTCAGGCCGGTGGCCATTTCCACTACCCCGTTCAGGGCAACAAAAAGAATCACAAACCGCCCAGCTGCATATTCAGGAGGGATGATCATGAATACCACATCGAGATTCATCCAAACCAACAGAAATACCAGTCCTCCGAAAACAAACTGATTCAGGCAACTCTTGGAATATACAGATCTAATGGTATCCATATCATTCCTTTTCCACGATTCTGCAATAATGGGGGTTGAAATCTTACTCAGGGATCGTGAGGGCATCGTTATTAGTGAACCAAAAAGGAAGGCAATGGAATAGATCCCTGTTGCCTCAAGATCAATGAAATGGTTAATCATGATCTTATCAATGTTCGAGATGGCTATGGTTCCCATCCCTCCCAGGATCCCGAAAAAGCTTACTTCTGTAAGGTTCTTTCTAAGGTCTCTGGTAATAAATCCAAAGTTGAATTTCAGATTGTATTGATGCTTCCTGTAAAGGGCAATAATCAGCACAAGGGCCGGAAGGGAAAACAGAATGAAGTAAAGGTTAAGAAATAGCCGAAAACGGAAAGCGAACCATGCATAGAGTCCGATTAGCACAAGATTCATTATCCTGAACAAAAACTCTTTTACAAAGACCCCTATCACTGCATTGTAGGTCACTTTATGCAGGCTATCGAAAAGATTATAGACCAGGGTGGCTATTGTAAAGGGCAAAATATACCAGGCATATTCAGCCAATAAAGCCGATTTTCCCATGTTGTTCTCAACAATCCTCTCCTTGAAGATCAGGTAATAGAGTAGAACGAGGACCGTACCACTGGAAACAAACATCAGGGCAAGTGAAAGAAAACCATTGTGCCTGTTTTTATCGTTCCGGAAATAAGGAAACAATCTTACGGCTACAGAATTAATTCCAAGACTTGCCACATGAGCCAGGATGGCTGAAATTGCGATCAGGAAATTGATCATGCCAATTTCCTCAGGATTAAGCAGCCTTGGCCACAAAAGACCGACAGTTATAAAACCGAATGCAACACCCAGGTAAGAAAAGAAACTACCTTTGATAGTTTGTTTTTCAATTATTCCCATTCTAACTATCTTTAGAGGTCTTTTTGACCAAACGCAAGTTAAATAATTAAGATGAAAGGCTGGCTTACAGCTTCGCAAAAACAATACATATTAGAACACCTGGGGCATCATGCATCACTTCATCAGGAGATCACAAATTCCTTTTGCTTTGGCACGGATTCCGTGGTGGAGAGACCCTCTATCCGGTTTCAGACTTCAGCGGATCCGCTGCATCTGAATAAGGTACTATGGATCGACAAGCTACCAGTACTCTACCCGGTTGCCAATCAGCCAGGAACCTGGTATACTTTCCGGGATAAAAATCTGATATTTCATCACGACCTTCTAAAATCTGCCTTCCACTTGCTTTCAGGTTACGAAGAGTTCAGGAACCAAGCATCCGATCAGTTCGGGAGATTCCCCTATAAGGAATCTATTCCATTTAAGCTGGGAATCATAGAGAAGCCGGTAGTCAATTACTATTTTGAAATCATCCTGAAAGGATTGGAAGAATTTGCTCTTAAAAATGGTATTCCCTTTCAGAGAAATCCGGTTTTTAAGCAACCGGTATTCATGGTCAGTCATGATATAGACAGAACCCTTGGTTACGGTTTTTTTGAAACCGGATTCAAGTTTAAACAACTGCTGGGACTTTCCGAGCCTACCTTGAGCAGAAAGGAGACGATCAAGGATGCCTTTATTTCCCTCTTTCATTTTCTGAATCCCTTCTCCGGTAAAGATCCTTATTGGACCTTCGAGACTCTTATGAAATGGGAGGAGGACAGGGATTTCAGAGGCACCTATTATTTCCTGGAAAAGGAGGGTGGCAGGAATGAGAACTCCCGCTACCGTTTCCATGAAAAAAGGTTTGTAAAACTCTTTCAGGAGCTCTCGGAGCGTGGACATGAAGTGGGGATACACGGGACCCTGAAATCGGCCCTGAGTCAGGATGTAATGGATCGCACTGTTGGGAACCTCCGACAGGTATCTCCCGAGCCTGTGGTAGGCATCCGACAGCACTACCTGAAATTCACACCAGGTACTACAGGACAAATCCAGGAGAAAGCCGGGCTCAAGTACGATGCTTCCCTTGGATTTGCAGAGCACGATGGCTTCCGGCATTCTTATTGCTGGCCGTACAGCTTATTTGATTTTAAGGACGACCGCACTATGGATCTTTGGGAGATTCCTCTGACTGTGATGGAAGGAACCCATTTCTATTACCGCAAACTGGACCTTGCCAGCAGCCGGGCCTCTATCGAAGGACTGGTGGAGGAGGTCTGCAAATTTAATGGAGTGTTTTCTTTGCTCTGGCACAACCACTTCTTCGACGAAAGGGAAATTCCCGGAATCACCGAACACTACACAAGGATTCTTGATCTTTGTAAAAAGAAAGGGATGAAAGGCCTTACCGGGAGTGCCATTCAGGGAAAAATGGCAGCCAGCCAAGACTAAAATCTTCTGTGCTTCATGTAAAAATTGGTCAGCCTGATCCCGAAAACAAAATGTCTGAGGACCGTAGGAATAAAACCATAATACCCGGACATAATCCGGAAGCGCTCCTTCAGTCCGGCTTTAATGTTGTGCCTTGTTAGTCCCCCTTCCAGGAACCTGGAAAGGATCAGTTCTGAATTGTGGATCACTTTTGCTTTTTTTGAAGCCCTGATGGCCCAATCGATATCGGCAGACAGGCGATACTCCAGATTATACTCCGGGGCAAGATCCCTGTTTACAATTAGCGACTGATGACAAACCACCATGCCCTGATGGAATGACTTCCAGCTAAGCTTTTCAGGTGGTTTTAAGCGCCTGTCGCCTATCTCATTCTCTTGCTCATCGATAATCATGGTACCACCGTAAATTATGTCGGGTACGCCGGTGAGTCCGGCGATCATCTTCTCCAGGGTATCATTGCTATAGACCTGATCGCCCGAATTTAGAAACCAGACATAATCGCCGCTTGCCAGCTTTAAGGCCTTATTCATCGCATCATATAAACCATTGTCAGCTTCGCTAAGCAGGTGATCAACTCCTTCGTAGCGGCCAATTACCTCAAGGGTAAGATCGGTCGATTTCCCATCGATGATGATATACTCCACCTGCTCATAGGTCTGGCTGATCACACTCTCGATGGTCCTCCCAATGTGCTGCTCTCCATTGAATACAACCGTGATGATGGATATTCTTGGAGCGTTCATTCTGCCTGTAATTCTTTGTTTAATATCTTCCTGTAGAGATCCATGTGCATCTCAACAGACCGATCCATGGAAAAGCGTTCCAGGGCCAGGTTGCGGGTATCGGCCGACAGCTTGTCATAGGATTTAGAAGCAAGAATCCCACTCATTCCGGCGGCAAGGTCGTCGGATGACTTATACTCCGCCAGGTATCCGTTTACTTTGTGCTCAATCATCTCGGGGATTCCTCCTGCATTGAATCCTACCACCGGGGTTCCACACAGCATCGATTCGATGATGGTGTTGGGCAGGTTGTCCTGCAGGGAAGGGATTACAAAAAGATGAGCCACACTATAAAGTTCAACAATGGTCGTCATGGATTGAACAAAGGCAATGTTCCTTGTTTTCAGAGGAAATAACTGAGCCACATTCTCCTTAGTCTTCCCAAAAAGCAGAATCTCCACATCCTCTTCAAGCCCTGGCTCAACCGCAATCACCCTGCTTGCATCAAGGAAATAGTTGAAGCCCTTTAGCACATTGTTCATGGTGGCGGCTCCAAAAAGGATGTATTTTTTTGAGGGATCAAGTCCCAGGTTCCCACATGCATCCTCCCTGTTCACAGGATTGAAAATATCTGAATTGACAGGATTGTGTATGGTCGTTACCGGCCAGTGTTTCAACAGTGAGCTGGACTCAACACACCCCTGGAGCCACGTACTAGGCGTAATTACTTGAACCGTACTAGCTCTGAAAAGCTTCTCCTTCATTTTCCAGATACGATGGGAAAGATCTCTTTTCCGTGGCTTCTTCAGGTAGGGACAGTCGCCACATTCGCGGGTATACTCTTTGCAATCGAGGGCATAGTGACACCCCCCGGTAAAGGGCCACATATCATGGAAGGTCCATACTACCGGTTTCCCCAATTTTAGTAAGTCTTCCATTGATTTAAGGGAAAGGAAGCCGGCATTGATCCAGTGCAGGTGAATCACATCTGCCTCCATCACATGTCGATTGCGGCTGATATTTTCCCCGGTATTGGCAAGGGAAAAAAGGAAACGTATGCTTGAAGAACGCTCCTGCCTGAGGAAAACCATTCGTTCAAAAATGAAACGACAGAGATTGATCCAGCGTTTTACAAAGCCATGGGTAGTGGAATAAACACCTTCCAATTCATTTTCACCCTCCTGGACCAGCATACTCACATCTACCTTCTTTTCACGCAATGCTTCCATCAACCTTGAAGAGGCAATGGCCGCCCCGCCGGTCCTGGGATGCTTGGCGATGAGAAGGATTTTCATATTATGAGCTAACCTTGATAAATGAAATTTCTTCACCTGAAGCAGAAACATTAAAGATCTTGTAACCTGCTTCATTGAGTCGCGCAATGGCCTGACGGGTCTTTCCGATCCCGATATCCGGGAACCTGTGGTGAAATTCGATTAATACCTGGGCAATGGGCACGGGCGAGTTGATGATATCTTCGATTACTTCATATTCGGCACCTTCGATATCCATTTTAAGTATATCAATCCTATCATGTCCCAACATTTGAACAATTGTGGGCAGCCGGTGAACTGGCAATTGGTGCGTTTTCAATCCCTCATCCCCTCCCTCAGTTTCATTGTTGATTATTAAGGAATGAATATTTGCCTCGGCAGGTTCACTGAAAGTAATGGTTCCATCTCGGGCGGCCAGACCATAGGGATAAAAATGAAACTTATCGGTGAGGTTCTGCCCCGTAAGCCACTCAATGGAACGGGGTGATGGGTCGAAGCCCCGCACTTGCAGCTGATAATGTTCTATCAGTTTAAGATCAAATGAAACATCCTCCCCTGCCCCGAAAGAGTAAATCACAGAATGCACATCAAGGTTATCGGGACAGAAAGTCCAGTCGGCAAACCGGTTTCCATAAGTTACACGGTTCCGTTTCACCTGCCTGAACTGGTAAAAGTCCCTTCCAACAAACACCTTCCTAGCCCTTAATGCCTTGGTAATTAACTCCCTCATAAAAATAAATTGCTCTTCTTATTTACAAGCCCAGATCCGACTCCATTTTCCCAACAATCTTGCGATAATCAAATGTGGCCTTTATAAACTTCTCGCCTTCGAGTCCCATCTCCTTCCTGAGGTCGGGATTCCGGATCATCCATAAAATCTTCTCCGCCAAATCCTTCAGATCACCCCTTTGATAGGTGATTCCCCCTTGAGCCAGTCGCTCACTGTTGGTCATATCCTCCTGCATTACGACAGGAAGGGAGCAGGCCTGTGCATCGAGTGCACTCAGTGTATTCTCATCGGGAAAAACAGCAAAATCAGCCATGGAATACCACCTGAACAGCTCCGTTACCGGAACTGCAGGAACAAACTTAACATAAATGTTTTCATTGGTAAAACCGATCTTCATTTTCTCTCTCTGGTAGGTATCGTCGGCAGCACCCACAAAATAGATGTAAAGAGGGCTTATTATCTGCTTCTCAACCAGGGCCAGGGCCTCGAGTAAGAGGTGAGGGTTTTTCCTTGAATTGAGCTTCCCTGTATAAAGCAATACGGTGGCATCCTGCCCCACTTTCTCCTCTTTCCTTAAGCTAACCCGCAGGCCGGGGTCATAATTAAAGAGTCCCAGGTCTGTGCCAATGGGTGAATAAAGGATCCTGTCAGCCGGAATCCCATACTCCTTTTCAAGAATCATCTGATTCTCGGGAACAGTGGCAAAAACTTTTGCATTATACCTGATCATCCGCTGGCTGACCACCTTCCTGAAAAACCAGAGGTGCATCCTGAATTTCAAGCCACTCCGGAACTGGTTGAGCAAGGTATGCGTATCAAAAAAAACAGTATATGCGGAAAGTGTTCTCCTGCTCATCAGAACCCTGAGAGAACTATAGGATTCGATGGTATGGACGTAGAGAATATCCGGATTGATTTCACGGATGGTTTTGATCAGGCCCTTAATCCATAGGTTTTGTCGGTTTCTCCTGTCAAGGGCGGTGGGTAATCTGACAACAGATACTTTGTACTTCCTCTCAAACTCCTGGTCTACCTGCCCCAGGTCGGTGACATCATCAGAGGCCGACCACAACCTGGCAGAGTCTGAAGTAAGAATTGAGAATTCATAGTCGGGACGATGGTATCTTGCAAAGAAGTTAATCTGGTATCCCATGCCGGGATGAAAACGGTCCTCTATATGCAGGACCTTCATCAATACCTGGACCTCCCCGATTTTGAAATACGGGAATTATCTCCCAGCTTCACCGAAATAACAATTTCATGCGATCCATAGCTGTAATTCCCAATCTCGGAGAAGTTCCAATCGAAGGAGTATCCAAAAAAGACATTATCCATTCGTGCCCCAATCAGGACAATCATGCTGTTATTGGTCCTGTAGGATAATCCGGCCCAGAAATCCTGTAAATAATACAGTCGAAGTGAAAGATCCGCCTGCGGTGTCCAGTTTTCAGAGGTTTTAAGGAGGGTGCCTGGCTCCAGTTCTATATCGCGGGAAACATTAAAACGGTACCCCCCCATGAGCCAGTAGGTCCTGTATGTTTTGAAGTCTGGCATTGCATTGGAACCCATGGTAAAGGATGATTGTAAGAGATTGCTTATGGAAAAGCCTACGAAATAATCCCTGCCATTAAATAATACTCCAAAATCGGCATCCGGACTGTATCCCACACTCGCAAAATCGTTGTTAAGCACCGGGTCACCAGGATTTCCAAACTCAAGCTTGTCGCTGTTTATCCGGTATTGAAATAGCTTGGCTGAAAGTCCGAACGAAAGCTGCTGATTATCCAGAACAATATGATAGGCATAGGTAAAGGATAAACCCGTCCGGCCCACATTGGCATTCATATCATTGAGGATGTAGCCCCCCAATCCAACACGGCCCTTTGTACTTGGGATCAGCATATTTCCCCTGTTCATGGGCTTGTTCACTATCTTATGAGATTTCCTGAACAAACGGGTCTGGAAGGAGGCCGAATAGGTTCTCGGGGCATCCTGGAATCCGAGCCACTGCTGTCGGTAAGTGAGGTTGACGGCCGTAAAACCATCATAGCCCGCCATGGCAGGATTGATCATGAATCCATTCATCAGGTACTGCGAGTAGAGCGGCAATTGCTGGGCCTTCAGCTCCCCTGTCAGCAGGAGCGGAAGAATAATCAGCATATATGTTAAGGCTCTTTTCACTTCTTTAAAATTATCACTTTAACGGACAATAGTTACGTTACCTGTAATGGGATCGTTAATTCCATAATTGAGATCAATCACATAATGGTAGGAATCGATGGTTAGTATCCGACCATTGTAATATCCGTCCCACGGTTCATCAGCAGCGTTCCCGGTTATATATACCATATTACCCCACCGATCAAAAATCTTCATATCCACCTGCGGGTAGAACTCGATATTCTCAATAACCCACAGATCATTAAAGCCATCACCATTGGGCGAGAAGGCATTTGGTATCACCAGGCAAGTCGCAAATTCATATCCTACAGAAACCGTATCGCTAGTAACACAGAAGTTTGCATCGGTAACGGTCGCAATATAATCACCCCACTGAAGATCATCGAAATACTGTTCGTTAGCAGATAATCCCCTGTCCCAATCGATAAAGTAGGGATAAACACCTCCATCAACATAAAGATCAAGCCGTCCGTCAATTGCATCGGGACAATACGCATCTTCAGTATTAAAGCTCAGCTCCAGGGGTTCGGGCTGGCTCAACTCCGTATCGGTCACTTGCAGACAGTTATTCAGGTCCATTATCCTTATATTATAGTTACCCTGGGGCAAGTCATAGATGTAGGGCTCTCTCAGCTCTTCATTGACCCATACCTGGTAATCGTCCAGTGAATTGACTGTACCACCCGATAGCAGGAGCTCAATCTTCCCGGTGGAATCCCCATAACACAATGGGCCATCAGACTGCATATTGAACGCAAGGACCGGTGGTTCGGTGATCACTACCTCCGCACTATCGACGCACCCATAGATATCATATACAATGGCCTTATAGTTTCCGGCCGGAATGCCCGAAAGCACCTGGGTAGTAGCACCTGTACTCCAATCAAAAGTATAGGGCCCCAGTCCACCAATTGGATCTATGTTAAGTGCAGCATCTGCAAAGCCGAAACATGAAATTGGTGTTCCATTGAAATCGGTAGTCACAAACATTTGTACATCAAATAAATCAGCTTCTCCCACAGAAATGGTGTCGGTTTTAATACAGAGGTTTGTATCAGTAACTTCAAGGGTATAGAATCCTGCAACGACACTATCCGGGTCTTCTGATGTATAGGTGGCCTGCTCACCACTCCACAGGTAGGTGTAGCCTGGAACACCTCCTGAGACATCCAGGTAAAGGAATCCTGTTGGTGTATCAGCACACTGTGCACTGTCGGCTGATAAGTCATCGAACACAATGGGAGTGGGCTGATCAAGGGTAAAGGTCCACGATGAATCACATCCATTGATATCCGTAACCGTCAAAGTATATATCCCTGCAGAAAGTCCGGACTGGACAGAATCACCCTCAAACTCACCTCCCCCTGGCAGGCCCCAGGTATAGGTATTGCGGGTGGAATCTGCACCTCCATAGGGAATCACTGTTATGAGCCCGGTACTAGAATCGGCACATGCAATGGCAAATGTATTGAATGTAGGTATAATCGTGTCAATTCCCGTGGGCCCTGGCTGCATCAATGTAAAGAAGGTATCCAGGGTACAGCCTATGTCATCCGTAATTCGAACCTCATATCTGCCCGCAACCAATCCTGACTGATCCTCCATGGTGGTATCCATAAGTACCATATCATCTGAACTCCAGTCATAGGTATGGCCCATAATGCCACCCAGAGAGCTAATATCAATAAATCCGTCATTCAAGTCGAAGCAGGATATATTCCAGGAATTATAATCGTAAATAGTATCGGCCTGCATTGTGATTTCAGAAGGCTCAATCAATAAGAAGGAAGAATCTCCCACACAGTCCTCAATATCGGTAACCGTTACCGTATAAAGCCCGGGCTCAAGATTTCTCTGGATGCTGTCATTCTGGACCAGTCCACCAGGACCTGCCCAGGCAAAGGAGTTGGAGTACATATTGGTGCGCCCACCTGTCATATCCAGATGTATCTCTCCATCATCTTCCCCGTAACAACTGATATCAACTGTGTCGGAGTACCTGGCATTAGCTTTCCAAACAGAGATTAGATCGGGTTCAGTAATTTCGATGACAGTTGGCCGATTATTATAGCACTGTTCACTATCAAACGCCAACAAGGTATAGGTTCCGGCATCCAGGTTATCTACCCTCAGGCCTTGTCCTTCGATACTTACTAGCCCAGCATTAATGGTATCATTGTCCTCATGATCATAGACTTTTATTGTGTAGCCCGGGAATCCTCCGGCAACAGTAAGATCAATGTATCCATTACTGTCATCGTAACACTGAACTCCGAATCCGTGATAATCTTTAGCCAGGGATGTAATCTGTATATCCCTGGCAGATTCTATAATGTAATTAGCATCGTAGGTACAGGAATTGATGTCAGTAACTGTCAACTCATAGGGTCCTGCAATCCCATTTAAAACATCTTCATTTGTACTGGTAAAGCCATATCTTCCCGACCAGGCGAAAGAGTAATCAGTATTCCCCCCGGTAACAGTAATATCAATAGCCCCATCATCATGGAGCAGATGAGCACAGGTAGCATCTGTAATCAAGGTATCAACTTCGATCGTATCGGGCTGCTCAACCAGCCAGGACAGAGAAGTAAAACTACATCCAATCGTATCTACCACATTAAACCAGTACTCACCCACGCCAAGTCCGAATTGAATTGAATCTCTATCCAGGTCATCAAAGGTCCCTCCCACTGCGGTAGTATCCCAGGTAAAGGAATAATCCTCCCGGTAATACCCACCACTTACTCTTGAATGCAGGGTATCTGAAAGCAAGCCAAAACACCTGATTTCATTTCCGCCTATGTATTCATTGGCAAGCAGCTGACCCTT
>JAOZLK010000324.1 GCA_029934875.1 Bacteroidales bacterium
GATAGTCAAAGAATCGCTTCTTATAATATATCCGGGTCTGTCGATCCACAAGTTCGTAACGATCTTTCACAACCTCCAGCCACAGCCCGTTAATGTTGCTGTCGTGACTGAAGAAACGGTGAGGCCCCAGGTCTACTCTTTGTCCCCACAGGGTGATGGTTTTTGAGAGCCCTCCCACAGCTTCTGCTTTCTCATAGACATCGATGGCCGTCACACTTTTCCCAAGTTCTTTTGAGAGTTCATATGCAGCTGTCATACCGGCAGGTCCGGCTCCTATAATTGCTATCCTCATTTACACTTCTTTATCCTGGCAGGCTGCCGGCTCTTGCTCTTACTTCCCGAGCCCTTTCAATATCGCCGTAGAATTCATAAAGATCGGCCAGTTTCAAATAGGCCATTTTGAATCTTGAATTGTAACGAATGGCCTGCTTCAGGTTGTATTCAGCATTGTCCCTGTCATCCTTCTGCGCATAACAGAGCCCCAGATTATAATAACCCGAGTAAAATTTATAGTTGGACCTGATTGCAAGGTTTATGACCCGGATGGCTTCATCAAGCAGGGCCACATTGCGGGTGTACTCTGCTTCAATAAGATATGAATAGCCTTTTATATTAAGGGCTTTATCGTAGTCAGGGTAAACCTCCAGTAATTTATCCATAGTAGATCTTGCCTCGGTGAACTGGAGGAAGGCTGAATAGGCATTCCCAAGTTCAAGGAGGGCGATTTCATTGTTTGGATCATACTCCACAGCACTCTCCAGATGGTGAAGCGCTTTTTGAAGTTTCACTTCGCTCTGTTCTACCATTGCCTCGGCCAGGAATTTGGAGCCGAAGAAATCGTCCCGATTCTTCCTTTCAACAATAGCAGCCACCACCACGTCGTCCACCTTGATTTCATGAATGGTGTTTTTTGGTGGCCACATGCCGTTCCTTAGCTGAGAGGGGTGGAGGTAATTACAATAGAGAATGGCATAGTCCCAGTCGTATTTACCCCGGTCGTAATACCTGCTGTAACTTGTTTGTACCCTGTCTTTATACTCCCTGAAATAATAAGAGATTGAAAAATTACTGACCACTTTCACAGGGCGCTCACTGGTGCTTTCCAGCTGAGGAAGAATGTCCCGGATAAAATAGTCGGATGCCGGTTTCAGGCTGTTGGTATAGTAATCGGTTTCAAAGATTCCTGCCGTTTTGTTGATTCCCCCCGACAGTTCATTAAAATAGATGTAGGTATTGGGATGGTTGCGAATTATGTGTCTTAGCGGATGGAACAGACCGGCCACAAGCAGAGCGATGAGGGCATACCTGATACCTTGTTTCTTTATTTTCCAGAGCAGACTGCTGAGCGCCATGGCTGATAATGCCACCATGGAGGGATAGACGAATAACATATGCCTCCAGCCTCCATAGACATTTGATTCCCTGTAGATGATGAATATAACAGGGAAGAGGAGGGTAAACCATAGCATGAAATAGAAGAATCCATTCCCGCTTTTCCGGTCGGTGAACCAGGTAAACAGGGAAGCGATGCATCCCAGGAGAACCAAAGCCGGAATGGTGAGTATCATATTTTTGGGAATGTAGTGCCAGGGAAGGTTGTCGGACCAAAGAATTATTCCATCGTATAATACACGAATTGAAACCTGGATATCGGACATCACCTTGAATGCCTTTATGGGATGGTTGATGATATCCTGGAGGGCATAGGGCCAGGTCAGAAGGCTTAAGAGATAGCCTCCCAGGGAAATCGCCAGCAGTGTGCCCATTCCCCGAAGGACAAAGATCCACCAGCGGGGCGAAAAGAATTTCCAGGGCCACTTTTGAAGAAGCAGGTAGAGTCCGGCAAAGGTGAACAGGTAGGGGACCAAAAGGAGCCCCCCGATCCTGATTCCGTTGGCCCATGCGATGCCCACAGCGATCCAGATTGCTGAACGGACACTGATCTTTGGTAGTTTTTTCAGGAAGAGGACCATGTGGTAGAGGGCAAAGACATTCCCAAGGGCAAAGGGAATATCCATGGGATTATTGAATGCATGGCCCAGGAACCTGGGAGAAAGGAATATCAGAATCATAGCCAGCAGTCCACCTGAATACCCGGAAAACAGTCGCACAAGGAGCCCGGTGAAGAGTATTGCTGCAGCCCCTGAAAGCGCTGTCATCACATGCCTGGCCTCGTAGGCGTGATCCTGAAGGCTGAACAGGCGAATAATGAGGTAGGTGAAAAAGTCAAAGGACTGCCCATAGAAATTGAGCTTGTTTTTGGAGTCGTTCAGAGCTGCCGGGTCATCCTCTGCGAAATAACGATAGACTTTGGCTGCATGCTGGTAGTGCTTGACATCATCACCTGACAGTCCTGCATCCAGGCTCAAAATGGGCAGGATGAGGAATATGGCTATGGCAAGGGCAAAGAATGCCAGCCTGAACAGCGGGCTTTCCTTTGTAAAGAAAAGGTCCTTTAATGCAGGGATTCGGGCCTCTTTAAGCGCAAGGCCTGTGTTCCATGCCAGGTTCAGGCTGATCCTCTTCTTCAGAAGACCCGGGCCTTTCTTAACGCTCTTAAAGGGTGCTTCCTGGTGGATCAGTATATTTTCCCGACCGAACCCAAGCTTCCCCATAATTAAGCGGATTACGCCCGGGTCTGGAATGCCATCACTTCCATAAAGAGCAAGCAAGTATCTCATTACATCCGAAGGAAGTATGAGTCCTCCCGGGCCACTGCCCTTTTTACCGGAAAATGAGAAGTCCCAGTATTGCTTTGTGGAATATAATTCGGGAAGGGGGAGGTTTATGAACTCACCAGGATTCACCTGGCTCTCCATGTTCAAGGATTCAAAGATAACTACGTACCCGTCGTGAATGCCCTCGGGTTTATCCTCATAAATGAGTTGTTCGGGTTTGAGTTTTTCTGCAAATGCGGAAAGAAATCCTGTTGCATCAGTTATTTGTTCCTGACCGGGCAGCAGGAACTGAAGGGAAAAACTGGTTTTTTTATGAGGGATTTTTTTTGCCATCGTTGCCGTTTGCGAAATTCTTGGCAAAATACGAATTCTGATCAAAAGTCAGGGCAAAAAAATAACCAAACGGAATCCGGTCAGTTATCTGTTATTTTGTGCTTAAGAATGAAACCTTAGACCTTGTGCCTTGGCTCATCGGAAACAGTCAGTTTCTTGCGCCCTTTCTTCCTGCGGGAAGCAATAACACCGCGACCACTTGCAGTTGCCATGCGCTCCTTAAAGCCGTGTTTATTCTTCCTTTTTCTGTTTGATGGTTGAAATGTCCTCTTCATAACAATACGTGTTTTGAGCGTGCAAAAGTAGTCATTTTTTTAAATAAACAATCGTTTTTGTGGAAAAAAATGACTCTTCGAAGAGCTCAGAAATGGGAAATAATTGCACCCTTTGCCGGAAAGGACCCAATTCAGTTTCCAGATCGCCTCCTTTAAGGGCAATCAGTCCGCTCTTTTGCTTGCCTCCGGATGCTTTTATCAGGGGCTCCGTCCATTCATGGAGCCTGGGAAAGGCTGTTACTGCCCTGGATACCACAAAGTCCACCTTTGGGCCAAAAGTTTCGGCCCTTTGATGCAGGGCTTTAACATTTTTAAGTCCCAATGTGGAGCTAATCTCCTTAACCATGCCGATCTTTTTACCTATGGAATCGATCAGGATGAATTCGCATTCAGGGAATATAATAGCCAGGGGAATGCCTGGAAAACCACCTCCTGTTCCGATATCTATCACTGATTGTCCCGCATCGAAATCAAATATTTTTGCAATGGCCATGGAGTGAAGAATATGTCTTTCTTCAAGGTGCTCTATGTCTTTCCTGGATATAATGTTGACCTTTTGATTCAGGCCGGGAATGACTTCAATAAGTTTCCGGAATTGTCTCTCCTGGGTAGCATCAAGCAGGGGAAAGTATTTTCGGATCAGTTCCATTGATTATGGCTTCTCCATTGAACGGCTAAGTATATTCAGAAGTAACTCCCTCGCCCTGAATAATTGTGCTTTAACGGTTCCTATGGGGATATCAAGCTCCGTCGCAATTTCTTCATAAGAGAACTCTTTGAAATAGCGCAGCTCAACCAGTTGCCTGTAGCGGGGTTTTAATTTCGACACTATATTGCGCATATGCTTGACCTTCTGCTTGTTGATCATGGTCAATTCAGGGTCAAGCGTGTCAGCCTGAATCATAGCAGAAGGCAGAAGTGAATCCTCACCATCAAGGGTCTGGTCCAGCGAGACATGACTGGCACGTTTCTTCCGTATATGGTCGATACAGTTATTGGTTGCGATCTTAAAGAGCCAGGTTGAAAAGGCGTAGTTCGGGGTATACTGATCAATATTTTTAAATGCTTTCCCGAAGGCTTCAATGGTCAGGTCCTCTGCGTCGATGGGGCTATTCACCATTTTCAGAAGCATGAAATAGATGGCATCTCTGTATCGTCCCAGGAGCTCTCCGTAGGCAAGTTGATCCCCTTTCCTGGCTTTTCCCACCAGGTCCATATCCTGCTGCGCTTTCAGCGAAAGATTGGGATTTAACTCCATGATTGTTTTTTTGTTACAAATAAGTTGCTGATCCAGATGGCTCCAAGGATGAGTGGCAATACCAAATCAAGAAGCAGCGAAGATAGCAATAAATATTTTTCATTCAAACGCAACATTCCCAATTTAAAAATGCTCATTCTGATGATCACAAAAAGGCCAAAAATAATGGCCAGAGGAACATGCAGGGAGGATATGAGCATGAGGCTAATGAAAGAGGCATAAAGGAGCATGCGGCTGATTATTTCCAGTCCCAGCCTGAACTGGCTTGGCCTGTTGTATAATTTACCTGCAAGCAGGTGTCGTCGTTTTTGCCTGACCCAGGCTCCAAAACTTTCTTTAGGTATGGAGATGGTATGACTTTCTTTTTCGATTTCAATGGAAGTGTTCTCTTTCACCGAATGCTGGTTTACAAACAAATCATCGTCACCCGAAGCGATGTGATAATGCCCTGCGAAACCTTTATTTTTGAAAAACAGATCTTTACGGTAAGCCAGGTTCCTTCCCACACCCATATATGGCTTTCCTTTCAGGGCAAATGACAAATATTGAATTGCCGTAAAAACAGTTTCATAGCGGATGATAAGGTTAAGTAGTCCCTTTCGTTTTTCGTATCTCCCGTAACCCAGAACAATTTCCTTTCCACCACCCAGTTTACCTGCCATAAATTGCAGCCACAATTTGTCAGCTGGATAGCAATCGGCATCGCTAAGCAGCACATGATCATATTGAGCTGATTTCAGGCCAACGGTGAGGGCCAGCTTTTTACCATGGGTAAATTTTTCATTCAGGGGGATGTTGGTGTAGCGCAGATTGCCATAACGCACTTTCATTTCCGATAGTAACTCTTCAGTATGATCGGTGGAGCAGTCATTGACCACCACGACCTCGAATTTGGGGTAGACCTGTTCAAGTACCCGGGGGAGGAAGTTCTCCAAATTCTTTGCTTCATTCCGGGCACAGACTACTATGGAAATTCCTTTGCTGCTGTTTTTCCTCTTTTCAGGTTTATAAAGGGGCAGCCTGATGTATATGCCCAGGTAATAGAAGCATTGGACCAGGAGGGTGCT
>JAOZLK010000325.1 GCA_029934875.1 Bacteroidales bacterium
GTTTGAGATGGTTTCCTTCAGCATCTTTCCCCTGTCACGAGCACCTCATCAAATACCTGGAGGACGGGACGATACAGCGGATCGAAGGAAGTATGAATGGTCCGCTGGGTAAGTTTGTTTCTGAAGGGAGGATGGAAGGTACAGGTGTTTTGCGATCGCATGGTGGACGTTACCAGGCTATTCAGGATGGAGAAGTTAAGATTGACATAGCTGTGATAGGGGCTCCCACGGCCGACTCTTTTGGTAACGGCAATGCCCTTTCGGGCGATTCAGCGTGCGGACTCCTTGGTTTTGCCCTGGCCGATTCGCAGTATGCCGGAAAGGTGATTTTGGCCACTGATAATCTGGTGAAGTTTCCTTGCATTCCCTGGCAGATTCAGGGAAATTATGTGGATTTTGTTGTTGAAGTGGAAAGCCTGGGTGATCCTTCAAAGATTGTTTCGGGAACCACCATGGTCACCCGCTCACCAGATCGCTTGCTTCTGGCCGAATTAACTGCCAGGTTCTGTGAAGCCGCAGGAATTATAAAGGATGGATTCAGTTTCCAGTCAGGTGCCGGAGGTACTTCCCTGGCTGTGGGAGAGTACTTTCGTGAAATCATGCTTAAGAAGAAGATCAGGGCCAGGTTTGCCCGTGGGGGTAGTAACAAATACCTGGTTTCCATGCTTGAGGAGGGTCTTGTTGAATATATACTTGATGGCCAGACCTTTGACCTTGAGGGGGTAAGATCAATGGCTGAAAATCCCACTCATGTCTGGAGCTCACCTTTTACAAGCTATAATTATCATGGCAAGGGAAACTTTGCCCAACTTGTGGATGTGGTTATCCTGGGAGCAACAGAGGTGGATCTGAATTTCAATGCCAACGTTGTTACACATTCCGACGGCTACCTGCTGCATGGCTTAGGAGGTTGGCAGAATTGCCTCTTTTCAAAAACGGTTATCCTTCCTGTTCCCCTGTTCAGAGACCGGGTACCGGTAATCCGGGATGAAGTAACGACCCTTTGCGGACCGGGTGAACTGATCGATGTGATTGTCACTGAAAGGGGGATAGCCATTAATCCACTCAGAAAGGACCTGATCGAACTTACCAGGGACAGCAATCTTCCCATAAAGAGCATAGAAGAGCTGAAAGCCGAGGCAGACAGAATTTGCGGGGTACCGGAACCCGCAAGCGTTACAGACCGGGTAGTTGCAGCCATCAAATGGGTAGACGGAACCCTGATCGATGTGGTCCACCAGGTTAAATAGCCCCCGGAATTAATTAGTCCCAGGGATCAATTAGACCTTTTGATCAATTGAAGTGTAGGGCTGAAATGATGGCTTGATTTAGCCTCGTCGGCGTACCAATCACATGCCAGATGAATCTCAATGGTTTCATTTTGTGGGATGGGTTCCCCTGTCCAGACCAAAAGACCCCATAATCCCCCGTTACCCTCTTTGGCAACCAAAATATAATAGATGATGGGATCCAGGTTCATGAAAAATATTTTTCCATCAGCATCTGTGATACCACTCAAAAGAGGCTCCTCAAAATTCGTCAGATCAGATTCGTTGTCATACAGCAGGACATCTGCACCAACCAGGAGGTTTAGTCCTGTGCTATCGTATATAAAGAAGCCCATGCCTGTTGCTTCATTGATGGTGATTGATTTGATTTTTGCCTGCTCCCCGGCGTCATTTATGGCTGTAAGATTTACGTCATAGTTTCCTGCAGCATCATAAATATGGATAGGATTTTCCACCGAAGAGAAAGCCCCGTCTCCAAAAGTCCAGCTATAGGAGTTCCCATCCACTGTTGTGTTTTGAAACTCAATGGCCATGCCTGCTTCAGGATTTTCAGTAGGAGTATACGTAAAATCGGTTTCGGGCACCTTGTTACAGGAGCTGGCGATCAGGACAAAGCTTATGCTTAAAAGGAGGGGTACTGTTTTATGCAGATTCATGGTATTTTCTCAATTAGTGAATAAGAATTGGTAAATGGAGTACCGAAAGTAATCGATTCGGCAAGAACCTACAAATTAATATCATGCTTACATTTCTCTTTTTTATATCTTTCATGCAACATTCATATTAACCCAACGTCATTGTGGCAGAGATTGAGAATTCCGAAAAGTATATCCCAAAGCATCGCAAGCTGATTGATGCTTGTAAAAAGGGAGACCGGAAGGCACAATTTGAGTTATACAAGCTTTACAGTTTGGCCATGTATAACACCTCCCTGCGAATAGTCAGGGATCCTGATGATGCGGAAGATGTCATGCAGGAAGCGTTCTTAAAGGCTTTTACCAGAATATCAACTTACCGGGGTGAGGTAAGTTTCGGAGCATGGCTAAAACGTATTGTGGTGAATAAATCTCTTGATTTCCTGAGGTTGCGGCGGGAGCGGGTCTCCCTTGATGAGGTAAATGAGGTGGAGGAGATACCGGAGGATGATCCCGGAGTCATTGATCATGCCTACTCTGCGGATGAGATCAGGAGGGCCATTTATGCATTACCTGAAGGATATCGACTCGTGTTATCTCTGATCCTGCTTGAAGGATATGATCACGAGGAGGTTTCGGAAATTCTCCGGATTTCCAATGCAACCTCGAGGACTCAGTACCACAGGGCTAAAAAGAAACTAGCAGAACTGCTAAAGAAAGGAAAGAAACAGGATGCATGATCTTGAGAAACATATAAAGGAACAAAGGCTCTTGCTGGATGCGGATGCTCCCCGTGAGGGTCATGAGGACCGTTTTCGTGAGAAACTTGCCTATGAGCCGGCCAGGAGGATTAATTTCCGGCATGTATTGCAGGTTGCCGCATCCATTGCAGTGATCCTTGCCTCTGCCATTGTGCTGATCCGTACCAATAAAAGCGGAGATAAGGTTGCCATGAATGAGATTCCAGCATCGGTGATTGAGGCTGATCAATACTATGCCACGCAGGTGAGTCAAAGGGTGGATGAGATCAGAGCCTTCACTTTTGATAACGTAAATGAGAAAGCAGTTCTGCTTGAAGAGCTTGAAGAACTGGATATTTATCAACAACAATTAATGAAGGACCTGGAGGCCAATCCCGACGATGAACGGGTGATCAATGCGATGATCAAACATTACCAGGTAAAGCTGGATGTTATGGACCAGATTATATATCAATTGAGTCAATTAAAAACCCAAACAGTTAAAGACAATGAAAAAAAGAGTATCTAATTTGAGAAGTTTGCTCCTGTTGCTCCCGATTACAATAGTAAGCTTTTCTCTCTCTGCCCAGGATGCAATGAAGGAATTCTCGGAATCCTTTGATGTGAGCAAGGGCATAACCCTGGCGGCCGATATCCGTTATACGGATGTGGAGGTACTGACCTGGGATAAGAATACGGTTGACATCCTCGTAGAGATCAAGGTGGATGCCTCCTCCAAAAGTAAGGCTGAGGATCAATTGTCCAAGATTGAAGTCAGCATTGGTAAAACCGGTGATGTTATCTCATTAAAAACTGAACTGAATGATGGCTGGTCAAGGAAGGCCAAAGTAGATATCCATATTATCGTTAATGCACCTGCCTACATGAATCTGGACATGTCATCGTCATACGGAGACCTCTATATCCAGGAGTTAAACGGGCTCATTGATCTGAACCTCAAGTATGGTAACCTGCAGGCTGGAACGCTGGGACGGGGTAATGAGAAACCGTACAATACACTGGACTTTGCTTATTCTGATGCCATAATCGAATCTGCCGGATGGATGAATGTGGGATTGGCCTATTCTGACATGGAAGTGGAAAATTCGACGATGATTTTCTGTGAGAGTAAATATTCGAAGCTCATGGGCGGGAAAACCGGAGGTATAATTACAGAAGGTGCCTATGATAAATATGTTTTCGAAGAAGTGGATAATTTTGTCGCGGAATTGCGTTACTCCGGAATTAAGTTTGAGACCCTGAATAAAAAACTGGATGTGGAATCCAAGTATACTCATGTGAAGGTTAATCATGTATCCAAAGATTTTAAATCAATCTCAACCGCCTCTTCCTATGGAAATATTTACCTTAATATGGAAGAGGGCGCCTCATTTAAAATCGAAGGGAAAACCAGGTATGGAAATTTCAATATGGCTCAGGATGGAAAGCTCAGTAAAGTAAAAGAGAACAACTCTACTAAGGTCTGGGGCACTGTTGGCTCAGCTCCCAAGGCTACCGTCAACCTTGAAGCCAACTATGCCAACATCACTATCGAATAGAAAGTAATATCTATATATAGAGGACTCCCATGGTTATTTAAACTTTGGGAGTTTTTCTTTTATATTTACCACCACGACCTTGAATAATAATCTCGGTGAGTTCAATGCTGGTGTCGGTTTAATAATACTAAAGGAGATAAAAATGAAATTAGTAATAAGCAATATTGAAAAAATGACATATCCTGATACAAAGCTACGTTCGGGAAGACAAGTAATCAATGATATTGACACTCTTTTAAAAAACCTCAGAAAGCAAGCAAATAAGGGACTCCATTTAGGCGCTGGGAGTTCAAAAATTCCAGATTTGATAAATTGCGATCTTTACAATTCGGATGCTGACGTAAAAGCTGATGCAACGAATCTTGAAATGTTTGATGATGGCTCTATTGATCTTATTGAGTCGCATCACATGATAGAGCATCTTTCGTTTGCAGATACGGATATAGCTCTAGCCGAATGGAACCGCGTACTGAGCAATAGCGGGCTATTGGTCCTCACATATCCCGATATTACAGCTATTTCAGTTAAATGGCTAAAGTATTCATTGGTCTATCCGCTGTATTCACGACCAAAGCGCCTGGACTATATAGTGGAAATGTTAGTTGGGTCTCAAGAACATGAAGGAATGTTTCACAAGAATGCTTTTGATATCCGACGCATGTCTAGAATTCTCTTAAAGCACGGCTTCAAGGTTGAATTCACATATTGTCGGTATCCACGACGCCCTACCCCCTCAAGATTGGTGGTAGCTAGAAAAACCAACTCGTAGCCTAAAGAACTTCAAAATCATGAGCTTCCTGAGAAACATATTTTCTGTAATTCTCCCTCTTTCAATCTTTATTACAGCCTGTAATGCTGCTCCGCAGGAGAATAGTGAAGGATCAGAGAATATTCAAGCCTACGAATATGCCCTGGTTTTGCATGGTGGTGCCGGCTCCATGAATTTCAAGAACCTTCCGGAACCTTCCCAGACCGCCTACAAAGCTTCCCTGGATAGTGCGCTGCAAGTGGGCCTGGTTCTCCTGGACGAGGGAGGCGCGGCCGTAGATGCAGTGGAGGCGGTAATCAGGTATTTGGAAGATAATCCGCTCTATAATGCGGGAAGGGGCGCTGTTTTTACCAGTGAGGGCGTGAATGAACTGGATGCGTCCATTATGACTGGTTCGGATTTGAATGCCGGTGCCGTTGCCGGGGTCAAAGATGTCAGGCACCCCATTTCTGCCGCCAGGATGGTTATGGAAAAATCGGTCCATGTGATGCTCTCCGGGGTGGGGGCATCCGAATTTGCCAAGGAACAGGGACTGGAGATTGTGGATCCTTCTTTTTTCTATACAGAGAAAAGATATAAGTCCCTGCAGCGGGTAAAGGATGAGGAGAAGCACGG
>JAOZLK010000326.1 GCA_029934875.1 Bacteroidales bacterium
AGTCACGTAACACTTTTTTGACAAATCCTGGAAGTAATCAAGCTTTTCTTCATCCACACAATCGGGCCGGGTCCCAATAACAAGACCAATAATTCCGGGAATGCTGAGTGCCTCCTGGTAGAGCTTCTCCAGGTGATCAAGTTCAGCGTAGGTATTGGAGTAGGACTGAAAGTAGGCCAGGTATTGAGATGCTTTCCTGTACCTGGTACGATGAAACTCCATACCCCTTTCGATCTGTTCAGTAATGGATTTATCTGCCTCATTATAGGAGGGAGTAAATGCCTTGTTATTGCAAAAGGTACATCCTCCTGACCCACAGGCTCCATCCCGATTGGGACAGGTGAATCCGGCATCGATGGTGATTTTCTGGACCCTGCTTCCAAACTCACGTTTAAAGTATTCGCTGTATGTATTCAGCCTTCGCTCAGAACCCCAGGGATAGCTCATAGATTTTCGATTTGAATGATTTTACCCAGTGAGGCATACCAGATAAAGCCCTCGACCTGGCTGTAATTCATTTCTTGCAATAGCTCCATATAATTCCGAACCTGCCTCTTGTGTTTTTCACTTTCTTCCTTTCCGAATTTAAAGTCGATGACCCTTACATGATTATCATCCAGCACAACCCGGTCGGGACGGAAAACCTTTCCGTTCTTATCAATGATGCTGCGTTCGTTATACACCTTCCTGCCTTCAAGCCTCCGGAACCACTCTGCAACCTCCTCAGCTGATAGGAGCTTAAGAATCCGCTCCCTGATTACCGGCCGGTCCCTGATGGAGAGCACCCCCTCCCTCAGCAGCCCGGAGAGGACCTTGTCCAGGTCATCGGCATATATGATGCGCGAAAAAACCATGTGCATTACATTTCCGAAAACCCGGTCATTTCTGAACACTCCCTCCTCATCTACAAAATAGGAGTCGCTGCGCATGCGTAAACGAAGCAAGCGGTTTCCTGTATTGCTTTTATAGGCAGAAAACTGCCAGGAGTCGGCCTTCTTTTCTGCTTTTTCATATTTGAGAAGCTTTCCTATGATCAGCTCATTCCCTTCCCTGTAGGTAGACAGCGGCTCAAGAGCAGGGCTAAGATCAGCATGCATATCCATGATCTCAAGCAGGAGATCGCCCATATTTTTTAGTTTCTTCTCCTCCCTTTCCGGAAGCCCCAGGCACAGTACATCAACAGCACGGGTAAAGGCTACATACATCAGGTTCAGGCTATCGAGATAACCTTTCATTCTCTCCTGGTAATAGTATTCTGAAAACAGGGTATGTTTCATATCACCTGAGAATTTAACAGGAACTATGGGAACCCTGTCAAAAGGAGTACCCGCTGTCTCACACCAGAGAATATTGGACTTCCGCGAATCGGTAGTGATTTCCCAGGAGCAGAATGGTATCAAAACAGCCTTGAATTCAAGGCCTTTTGAACGGTGGATGGTTAAGATCTGTATGGCATTTGAATTTTCTGACACCTGGATACCCTTTTGGGATCCCTTTTGCTCCCAGAATTGCAGGAACTCAGCAATACCTCGGGAATCCCTTCTCTGGACTTCAATAACCAGCTCCTGGAAAGCCTGAATATAGGGCAGGTCAAATACCTGTTCGTTCAGACCGAAAATGGAAATCAATGTTTCAACTAATTCGAAAAGCGGCATCTGTCGAAAGAGTGGAAGACCCGAAACAAATTCCGGCGGCAACCATACTTCCGTTGCCAGAGAAGCATCAAATAGCTCCCCGGCGGTTCCCGAAAGTTCTGTATCTGTCTGCCTGCATTTATATTTCAGCAAGGCATTGTTCAACTGATCACCGGGATAGACAAGGTAATATAATACCGAAATCAGTAAGACTACAGCATCATTATGGGCAAGTAGAAGGGACTCACTGGAGATCAGCCTGAATTTATGAGACTCACCCGATATCCTTGCATATTCCAATAATTTCTCAGCCACCAGCACTCCCTCCCTCCTGGTTCTGACAAGAATGGCGATGTCGCCTGGTTCTATCCCTGAAGCCTGGATATCCTCAATCCACCCCGGGAGAGCACCCAGGGCCTGATCCCTGAAGGAATTATCCGGCTCATCCCTGAAAAAACCCATCCTGACCATTCCTCCGGTTCTTTCCATGCCCGGAGGAAACTGCTGCACCGCATCCGTATATGCATTGCGAAAGCGAGAGACAGCCTCTTCAGCCGCTTCCCTGTTGGTCCCGGCCTTACCCAATTCGGATCCAACAATTTCTGCAAGAAGGTCGGGAGCCAGCTGAAATATCGTATTATTGAAACGAATGACCTGCTCCCTGCTCCTGTAATTATATCCCAGGGTTTTTGTTGAGATCTCCTGGTGGGCAAAATCTCTTTCCAGGTCCGATGCCAGTATTTTCCAGTCTGAGTTCCGCCAGCGATAAATTGATTGCTTCACATCGCCCACCACCAGGTTTTCATAGCCCATGGCCAGCGCATTATCCAGCAGCGGATTAAAATTATCATACTGAAAAATCGATGTATCCTGAAACTCATCCAGCATGATGTTAGAGAAGCGGCTTCCAATCCTTTCATATATGAAGGGTACCTGCCCTCCCCCGATTATGCCGTGAAGAAAGCGGCTGGAATCTGCGATGAGAAAAAGATTATTTTCTTTCAGGTAGGACTGTACCTTCTCCCTGAGATCTCCAAGAATTCCCAGATTATAAAAATTCTGCCTGATGGCCCTTATGGTATTCAGCATTACCTGCTTCTGGTAAATCCGGGCAAGAAGCGGCATCAGTATCTGTTCGGTCAGTGTACTCATCCCGGAATCGGCATCCTTCTTAAGCCATTTATCCGCTTGCTCAATTGCTGCCAGTCTTGCATCGGTAAAGTTGACATCTCCTTCATGCCTTGCCATGTTGAACATGACTGCTGGTGATCGCCCGCCCCCCTTAAAACTCTCTACCCTGAGCCCGTGCTGTTCAATATGATCCAGGGCCGACTGTGCGATGGCTTCCATCTCGCTCCGGCTTGATTTCTCGCTGCCATACAGCTCACCCAGGAAGATTTCAAGGTTCTCCCTGTTCAGGAGGGAAAGATCCGATTCGCTGAACATCTGCTGGAAGGACTCCCGGAATAGCTGCATGCCCAGCTCAATGATGTCAAGCCTGAAGTTCCATGAGCGGGAATCCTCCATCCGCTCCTCAGCGTAACGGATTAACCATTTTTGCAGGGCTGTATTATCTGAAATATCCTTAAACAACTGATCAACTCCAAGGGAGAGTACCCTCCCCGTATCCAGCTCAAGGTTATACCCTGGCTGAATTCCTATTTCCCTGGTAAAGGCCCTGATAACAGACTGAAAGAACTTGTCAATTGTTCCCACCGAAAAGCTGGAGTAGTCATTCAAAATTGAATTCAGGAGAATCCCCGCACGATGGATAATCTGAGCGGGTTCAATTCCCGTTTCCCTAGCCAGGTGCCGTAATTCTTCACCCTGATCTGCTATGCTGCTCTTTGAGATGGTATGGAGCCTTTTCAATATTCGGCTTTTCATCTCTCCGGCAGCTTTATTGGTGAAAGTAACCGCCAGGATGTGCCGGTGGGCATCCGGGTAGCGAAACAACAGGCTGAGGTATTCAAGGGTCAGGGCATATGTTTTCCCCGAACCGGCAGATGCTTTATATATTTTCAGGGGCGACATCAGGTAAATATAGCGCTTTCTATCTCCATCCCCTTGCACCGATTGCCAATAAAATTGATAATTTTGCATCGCATGAGCGCAAAGGTAAAAAGAGTAGTTGTTGGCTTATCAGGTGGGGTGGATTCCAGCGTGGCTGCCTATCTGCTTAAAGAGCAGGGCTATGATGTCACCGCACTGTTCATGATAAACTGGCACGATAAAACCGGGCTTATCGATGCTGATTGTCCCTGGGACGAAGATGTGGTTTTTGCCGAGCTGGTGGCCAGGAAGCTGGGGATTGATTTTCATGTGGTTGATCTGAGTGAGCCCTATCGAGAAAGGGTCATCGACTATATGTTTTCCGAATACCAGAAAGGTCGCACTCCAAATCCTGATGTGCTTTGTAACCGGGAGATTAAATTCGATGCCTTTCTAAAAGCTGCTGAGGCCTACAATCCCGATTATGTGGCAACAGGTCATTACTGCAAAAAAACAAGCAGTGAAAGGGACGGAGCCTGGACCCATCATCTGCTTGCCGGTGATGATCCAGGAAAGGATCAGAGCTATTTCCTCTGTCAGCTTTCCCAGGAGCAACTGGCCCGGACGCTTTTCCCCATCGGGCATATTCACAAAAAAGAGATAAGGGCGATTGCCAGGGAACAGGGACTGGCTTCAGCTGATAAAAAGGATTCCCAGGGCATTTGCTTTGTGGGAAAGGTTCACCTCCCGGTGTTCCTTCAGCAGAAACTTGAGGCCAGGGAGGGAAATATCTTTGAAATTCCAGGCAATCTTGAAAAGTATACACTCGAAAAGAGAGATGCCAGCAAGCTGGAAGAGCTGGCAGCACCCTGGAAATACACAAAGGAGGATGGCTCCTGGGTCGGTAAACACCAGGGGGCACACTTTTTCACCATCGGGCAGCGTAAGGGCCTGAATGTGGGAGGAAAAGTTGAGCCGCTGTTTGTGATTTCCACCGATGTAAAAAATAACAGGATCTATGTCGGGCAGGGACAAAGCCACCCTGGTTTATTTCGCCCGGGCCTTAAAATCAGGAATAAGGAAATCCATTGGATCAGAAGGGACCTGGCCATGAAAGTTGGCGAGGTGCGCCCCTACCTGGTAAGAATCCGTTACAGGCAGGCTTTGCAAAAGGCCACCATGCACATGTGCGAAAATGGAATGTACATTATTTTTGATGAAGCTCAGCGTGGTGTTGCTCCCGGACAATTTGCTGCCTGGTATGATGGTGAAGAGCTGCTGGGATCGGGAGTAATAATGTCCTGACTACCTTTTGTGCAAGCCACACTCCTTATGAAGCTCACTTTCCCACCACCACCTTCCGGCACGCACATCCTCGCCAGGTTCAATCGCCCTGGTACAAGGTTCGCAGCCAATGCTGGGGAAACCACTGTCGTGTAGGAGGTTATAAGGGATCTTATTCTTCTTGATATAATCCCAGACCTCCTTCTCGGTCCAGTTGATGAGAGGATTAATCTTCACCAGTTTATTGTTTTCATCCCACTCAATCATCTTATTAAAGAAGCGGGAAACCGACTGATCCTTTCTCAGGCCACAGATCCATGCATCCATCCCTTTAAATGCCCTGGGAAGTTGTGCTACCTTGCGGATTCCGCAGCACATTTTGCGCTTATCAACCCCGTCATAGAAGAGATTAATCCCGTTGCGTGATACCATTTCCTCGACTTTTTCAGCATCGGGAAAGTAGGTCTTTATGCGTATGCCAAAATGTTTATTGGTACGAGCAATCAGATCATAAGTCTCCGGAAACAACCTGCCGGTATCCAGTGTAAATACATCCACATTGGGATTCTGACCCAAAACCATTTCTGTAAGTACCTGGTCTTCCAGCCCCAGACTGGTGGATAGTAATATTTTTTCTCCAAAATAATCCAGGAAGAAGGCAATGATCTCCACGGCAC